>JBAUIP010000555.1:0-5279 GCA_049683055.1 Pricia sp. | reverse complement strand
TCCCAGGTCTGTCCTTTTTCCAATGATTCACAAAATGAGGATGAGCTCGCGGATAGGTTGTACCCTTATGCTGAATCCAAAAACAAGTATTTGGGTAAATACCTAAAAAACTATGTCGGTTTTGTCGAAGAAGGTGATTTTCGGGAGAAAGGAAGTTCGGGAGGCTTTGGAAAATGGATACTGAACGAGCTCCTTCAAAAGGGGCACGTCGATTACGTAGTGCAATTGGTAAGCAATAACGAGCGTGATCACCTCTTCACTTTTGAAGTATTTACAAAGGGTGACGACATCCTGAAAGGATCCAAATCGGCTTACTACCCGGTGACAATGAAAGAGGTACTGAATTTTATAAAAGAAAATGAAGGGAGGTACGCCATTACTGCGATTCCTTGTTTTAGCAAAGCCATCCGGAATATCTGTGCCCAAGATGAGGTCATGGCAGAGCGCATTGCTTTCGTCATAGGCATTATATGCGGCCATTTGAAATCCACCGGTTTCGCGGAGTCCCTTGGATGGCAGTTGGACGTTAAACCTAAAATGCTTCGAGGCATAGGCTTTCGGGAAAAGATTGAGGGTCTAAGGGCCAACGAGAAAGGGGTTTTCGCCGTTGACAAAGAGGGCCGGAAAACCGATTTGGCATCCTCCAAAAAATTGCTGGGCGGTGATTGGGGCCACGGTTTTTTTAAATATAAGGCCTGCGATTATTGCGATGATATCGTGGGTGAAACCACCGATGTATCGGTCGGCGATGCATGGATTGAAGCCTTGATGACCGATCATAGGGGCAACAATGTATTGATTATCCGAAACCGTTTAATAGCAGAGCTGGTCGACCAAGCTTTATCCGAAAATAGGCTCAGTTTGAACGAGGTGAAGGAAGAAATCGTGGTCGGTTCCCAGATCGGTGGAGTCAGGCACCGTAGGCAAGGTTTGTCTTATCGCTTATATTTAAAGAAAAAGGCGGACCAGTGGGTGCCGAAAAAAAGGATAGATCCCTCAAACAACATTCCCATTGAGAGAAAGAAAATTTATAAGATGAGGGAAATTTTCCGGGATGAATCCCACATCAATTTCCTGAAAGCCAAAGAAGCGGGCAATTTCAAAGTTTTTGAGGAACCCATGTCAAAATTGGTAAAAAAGCTGCATTCGAACCTGCTAATCAAGGTAATTACCAAATTCAAGGGCCTTTACAAACGAATCATACCTAAGAGAAAGTAATATGAATATTCAAATCGACGGCACCGATATGCTCAACAGGGGTGCAGAGCTCATGCTAATCGCAGTGTTGGAGCAGATAGAAAAGCGAAGGCCTTCGGCTACGGTATATTATAATACCCAACGTCCTTTAAGACCCTATATCCAAGAACAAAGCGGTCTGGATCTCCGTCAGCGTCCAGCGCTCAAATATTCAAGGTACCCAATCGGTATCTTGAAGCGGCTAAACCTTTCGTTCACCCAGTTTACCGAAATGCATCCCGCACAAAATATCGATTTGATTTTAGATGCATCGGGATTCCAGTTTTCCGATCAGTGGAACTATTCAAAAGAACGTTTGGACAAGCTCGTGAACTATTACAGGACTCTTAAAAAAAATGGTACCAAAATAATTATGTTGCCACAGGCCTTGGGCCCTTTCGAGACCCCGGCAGGAAAAAGAGCGGTCGATATCATCGAAAATTATGTAGATATTATCGTTGCGAGGGAAGAGGTTTCTAGAAAGTATTTGGTCGACGCAGGGGCATCTTCCGATAAGGTTTGGCAATGTACCGATTTCACGTTGTTGGTCAAAGGCACATTCCCTGAAAAGTTTTCGAGCGTAAAAGACAAGTTCTGTATTATTCCCAACAAAAAAATGGTTACCCATACCGAAGCGGACTCGGGCAAATATTGGGCCTTTTTGGAAAATCTGATTGTGGAAATTGAAAAAGCGGGCCGGGACATCTTTTTATTAAATCACGAGGGACCGGGAGATTTAGAGATGTGCCAAGCTATAAACAAGAGATTCGAAAATCGTTTTGAAGTGGTAAGCGGTCTCAATGCCAAGGATACAAAAGGAATCATCGGAGCCTCGTATGCTGCTATCTCTTCCAGATTTCATGGTGTGGCCAGTGCGCTAAACCAAGGAATTCCATGCTTGGCCACCAGCTGGAACCACAAATACGAGATGCTTTTCAAAGATTTTCACCTTGAAGACAAAATTTTGTATCTCGATGCCGAAAAAGGAGTGAACGAACAAAAAGTCGCCAATCTTCTCGAGCAAAGACAGGAGTTACATCGCCAAATCAGCGAACGGAAAACCGTTTTGGTCAAAGAAGTAGAAAATATGTGGAACAAAGTGTGGGATTTAGTCTAACCGACCATGATGGAAAACCAAAAAAAAATCTGTTTTTTTACCCACTATAGCTCCATGAACGGCGCCAATCAATCCTTATTGACGCTTATAAAGTATATCAAAGATGAGGTCGACATCCGAAAAATATTTGTGCCGAATAGCCACGACGAGGGTCGAGGCCTGAAGGATGAACTGGAAAAAATAGGCATGCCCGTCGAAGTATTCCGCTTTCAACCTTTTCTATATTTTTCCGGATTGAAAAGTGCCTTGGGTATACCAGTCAAATTATTATCCAATCTACCGGCATGGGTGCGTATGTACCGGCAATTGAAAGACGAACAGATCGATTGTATCTATAGCAATTCTTCCATCGAAAATACCGGTATCGTAATGTCGAAACTTCTCGGGAAGAAGCACTTTTGGCATATTCGGGAATTCGGATATAGAGATTACAAATACTATCATCTGGGCGGTGATTCTTTCAAGCGGACCATCTTCGAGCGAAGTACACAGCTGATTGCGATATCCGAATCCATCGCCGAGTACATTGATTTACCGGACAAAACGGCCTTGGTTCACAACGGAATATTTTATAAAGAAGAACTGACTGCAATAGAAGGGGCACGCACTTTACCCACAATGGTTCAACTAAGTATGGTCGGTATTATAGGCCCGGCCAAAAACCAGAAAAGGGCATTGCGATTATTGGAAGGCTTAGTCGGTAACGCTACGATAGAAGTACATTTGAATTTTTACGGAGGGGTGGCCGAGCAAGGATATTTAATGGAGCTAAAGGAGTTTGTCAAGGAAAAAAAATTGCAAGAATCCGTTACCTTTCATGGTTTCGTAGATAACCAAAACGAGATCTATAAAAATACCGACGTATTGCTAATGTGCTCCCCCAGTGAGGCTTTCGGTAGGGTCACTATCGAAGCCATGGCCCATGGAATACCGGTAGTGGGTTTTGACAACGCGGGTACCGGTGAATTGATCGATGACGGGGTAAACGGACTTTTATATAATGATTCCGAAGTGACTTTAGAACGAGTCGTCCAATCTTTGTTGAAAGACAGAACCTTGTACCACGAAATTTCAAGTAACGCTCAAGAAGCTGCAAAACGTTACTCCGTAGAACGTTATGGTAGTAACATTCTTTCTTTAATACGAAAGACATGATGGATAAAAAGATGGTTTTTGATATCTCCATAACCGGGCACCATTCCGAATACATCGGGCATTTGGTGAACTATTTATCCTTCGAAAATCATGGTGAAATTGAATACTACTTTGTAGTGCATCCTGATTTTGCAGCAACTTTTCCAAAGATATATGAGAAAGCCGCTAATACAGAAAGCATACTTTGGTGTCCTATCACAAAAAAAGAATTTGAAAAAGTCCACAACGCTCAGAAGGTTTGGTCTTCAATGCTTATGTTCCAATTGATAAAGCGATATGCAAAGAGAAATCAGGTAAAGCACGTCTTTGCCCTAGATTTTCATTCCATTAAATACGGTGGCATTCTAAATAGGCAATCATACACCATAAGCAGCATCCTATTTTTGCAGTTCCATCGTTTGAAACGGGAGACCCAGAAGCAACATATGGAGTTCTATAAACGCTATTACACCACAAAATTGTGCCTTCGCAATCCTAATATCACGAAGATTTTCGTTCTCAACGACGAGGAAACCGTCGACTATATGAATAAAGAGTTCAAAACGGACCGCTTTCAGATGTTGCCCGATCCAATTCCCAGTCTTGAACCCCTTGAAAATTTTGATATTCATGACCATTATGGGATTGATAAGGATAGAAAAATTTTTCTACACATCGGTTCGCTCGGTCATCGAAAGGGCACCCAAGAGGCCATGGAGGCCGCAAGCCATATCGACCCCAGTCGTCAAAGTGAAACGGCCATACTGATAGTAGGTAGAACAAGTAACACTGAGGATGAGAAACTTTTTTCCGAGAAAATGGAGGCGATGAAAAAAACGACGTCAGTGCAATTGGTTTGGGACAATCAGTTCGTTCCTTCAAATATGATGAAAAGCCTCTTCGACCAATGCGATACGGTACTATTGCCTTACAAGAACGCAGAATTTTCCAGTGGAATTTTGGGGCATGCTGCGGCGGCACAGAAAAGGGTGATTGCCACAGGTGCCGGCCTAATCAAAGAATTGGTGATGCGGTATCAGCTTGGGGAGCTTTTGGAAATCCCTGACGCACAGCATATCGCGAAAAAGATAGATAAGGTGTTGAAAGATGACGCAAAATCTATAGGGCAGACAGATTTCGTTGAGGAACACAGCCCTGAAAAGTTTGCCGAAACGCTTTTTGAAGCTTAATTGTCTCTGCGTCTGAATAGCCTAGAAGCATGTCGAACGTGTCGATGAATTGGGATAGTAATTGAATCGGGTATGAATTTTTACAGGACATACAAGAACAAATACCATTTTTCGCTGAATTTCTACAGCCTGTTTTTGTTGGTAACCTTTATTCCCGATATTGTTGGGGTGCCACAGTCGTTAGTGAAATATGGCTTTTGGGCACTCAAAGCTGCCGCTGCATTTTGGATTATCAGAAAGTACCGAAAAGAGGTATACGACCTTCGAGGGGAAGAAAAGCTTTTCCTTTTCGTGGCCTTCGTGTATTTCGTCAATATTTTTATTGACGTATTCATGCAAAAGTTGCCTATGGGAATGGGCAGCGTAATCGATTTTTTTGGATTCGCCCTGAGCATACTTATCGCTTTTTCATTCCGGTATGACCCCGGGTTCACCTCGAACCGTTCTTATTTTTTCTTTTTGCTGACCCTATCCGTTGGGTTGTTCATCGCTTTTTTTATGGCTAGGGAAGCACCTCTGCCCTTAGTGGGCCGATTCGACGCCAACTCTACCGTAAACAGTATCAACTACGGTCAAATGGGATGCGCACTGTCTTTGGTGGC
>JBAUIP010000554.1:0-1685 GCA_049683055.1 Pricia sp. | reverse complement strand
GATTTGCCCTTAACAATGGCCCCGGCCATCCAGAAATCCCTCAAACCGGGATTAGCGGAGGATCCGATCACCACTTGACTGATCGATTTTCCCTCTACCTCGCGAACAGGCACCACATTACCGGGACTGGTCGGAAGGGCAATCAGCGGTACGAGATCATCCAAAATAATCTCTTCCTCCAAATCATAGGTAGCCCCTTCATCCGCTAGAATTTCCTGCCAATCATCTTCTCGCTCTTGGGATTTTAAAAAGCGCTTCGTTTCACCATCACTGGGAAAAACGGTACTCGTGGCACCCAGTTCAGCACCCATGTTGGCAATGACATGCCGATCCATGGCGCTTAGGTGTTCCAGTCCATCCCCATAATATTCGATAATTTTTCCGACTCCGCCTTTTACATCATGGCGGCGCAGCATTTCGAGAACCACATCCTTGGCACTGACCCAGTCGGGTAGTTTGCCGGTTAGCCTTACGCCCCAGACCTTCGGCATTTTTACGAAATAAGGCTGTCCGGCAATAGCGGCGGCTACGTCGAGTCCGCCCGTTCCGATGGCCAGCATTCCCAAAGATCCGGCGGCACAACTATGGCTGTCGGAACCTACCAGAGTTTTTCCGGGCTTTCCAAATCGTTCCATGTGGATTGGGTGGCTTACCCCGTTGCCAGGCCTACTGAACCACAGTCCGAATTTCTGTGCAGCAGAATGTAGGAAAAGATGGTCGTCGGCGTTCTTAAAATCCGTTTGCAACAGATTATGGTCCACATATTGCACCGCCACCTCGGTCTTGGCCCGGTCAAGGCCCATCGCTTCAAGCTCCAACTGAACCAAGGTTCCCGTAGCATCTTGCAGAAGGGCTTGGTCAATTTTGAGCCCGATTTCGGAGCCAGGTTTCATTTCTCCATCGATAAGATGGGAGCTAATTAATTTTTGGGTGACGTTCATGGGTTCCATAATTTTTTTGAGGATTTGATTCGAAAGGAAAACTAACAAAACCCGGAAAAAAAACGGGTCGGTATCCGTTTATATATTGGCCCGATACATTGAAATAAAGTTATTGCTCGCACGCTCGGTCGGTATTTTTGAGCTCATGACCCAAAATACCCGCCCTGACCAGAAATACGACCCCAGCAATAATGGGACAGAGTGATAGGGTTCCCAGCGGCACCCACACAAACCACGGCTCGTCACCGTGCTTTAAAAATCCGCTTTCTACCGCACAGCAGACCCCAAAACCGAGCAGTGCCGCCCCAACGCTTCCGTAAAACCACCACTTTTTCTTTTTTGCTTTTCGATTCATGCACCGCGTTTCAATTTAATTTGGAATTGATGATTTGCAGGGCATCCCGCACTGTTTGCATCCGTTCCATATCCTCGTTTTCTAGCATGATGTCAAATTCGTCCTCGACATCAAGGATGATGTCCACCAAATTGGCGGAATTGATGTTTAGTTCGTCGATGAAATGACTTTCCATAGTAATATCCTCCACGGAAACATCCTCTGGGAGGTAAATTTTTATAATGTCCTTCAGCTTCCTGTATTTTTCTTCGTCCTTCATGAATTGATTTACTTCTTAATCGCTTACGCTAATCTTCTTTTACATTTTTTTGATAATATCGCTCTAGGATAGGGTCGATGCTCTTGATGGTTTTTTTGGTCCAGTCCAACCGTTTCACCAGCCTTTCTTC
>JBAUIP010000553.1:0-4487 GCA_049683055.1 Pricia sp. | reverse complement strand
GTTGTATTCCGACAACAGTTGCGTGGCCCTGAAAATGGATCCGAAATGGCGTTTTTTGGGATTTGGAATTGTGTATTACGACACGCTGAACACCAAAACGGAAAAAAGCAGGGCCTATCACAACATGGTGGTCAAAGGCCTGCGTCGAAGCTTGGGCATTCTGCTCTACATCGCTGTCTTCAATATCTTCTTCGGCGTCATCAGCCGTTTTTACGAGGTGGAGTTTAACGCCCTTGTGCTGACCCTTTTCCTCTTGACCCTCACCCTTTTTGTCTATTATTTGGAAGGGGAAAGGTACAAGCTTTGGCGAACCACCTTGGGTGCCAAAGTACCGAACGGGCACAAACAGGAAAAAGTCGTAAAGGAAATCGTAGGCTACGTCAAACGTTTTCCGGCCTACTACATCGGCTGTACCGCACTGATGGTCAGCGTCGCGGTCTTGGCCCATTTTTTAGGATGGAGCAGGATAGCGGTCTTTGCTTTTCTGGTTTCTTTGGGATGCCAGATGTTCCTGTACATCCAGTTCAAGGTGGCCCGAACCTATTTTAAATATGTGTACTACTCCAATGCGCTTTACGCATCGAACAAAAATATGTTCAACCCCAAGATTCTAGCTCTATTCGACAAGTACGATGCGAACCGGCAACGGGGCGCCAACGCTTTCCATCGATTTTTCGGAAAACTGAGCGACAACATTAGCTATCTGAAAATCATGCGCCTCAGCGGAATCATCTCCCTGGCCATCATCCTACTTGCCAATTTAAGCTTTGCCGTAGCCAGCTATTTGAATCCCCTGAACATCATCTTGCTGTATATCATCCTGTTTTACTCGCTGATCGTTATCACCTTCAAGCACATCCTATATTACCACCGCCTCGATGTACCGTCCAAGAGGTACGGAAACTTTTTCAGGTACGGCATCCCCTTGGCTCTTGTACTGCTCGTCGGCATCATCCAATATACCGCCAATCTGGAAAACGACCTCCACGAACTCCGCTTGGTCGAAAGGCAAGGTCCGGATCTGAACCATACCGAATTTTTGAGATCCATGACCAACGGAACCCGTCGTGGCACCAAGAACAACTATTTCTTCGTCGGATCCTACGGGGGCGGACTCAAAGCCAATCTTTGGAACCTTTTGCTATTGCAACGATTGGAACAGGCTTCCGAAAAAGGATTTCTGGACCGCACCCTTGTGATGTCAGGAGTCTCCGGCGGGGCCGTTGGTATCGGTAACTTCGCATCCTTGGTCTACGAACAACAAGATACCGTAGAGATTACCGAACGGATCGAAATGATCGGTAATTCCAACGTACTTTCCAACGAACTCACCTACCTGCTGGGCAAAGATTGGGCGCGAGAGTATTTTCCCTTTACGGCTTACCGCGGCGAAGACCGTTCTTACAAAAGCATGGAACTGCACGCCCGGCATACCGGTATGAAGCGCTATAATGAAATAGGATATGCCGATTACTGGAACGAGATCTACGAAAGCCGGGGCAGAAAATTCCCGGCCCTGATCATGAATACCACCTCGGTCAGCGGTCACCAGGGCGTAGCTTCCACCGTCAGCTTTCCGGAGAACACCTTCGCTGGGGCCGATAACATTACGGATTTTAACGGGAAAGATCCGAACAAAACCCTGACCTACTTCGGTGCCATTTCTACCACCAATCGGTTTCCGTTGTTCAGCCCAACTGCCAAAATACCCACAAAAGGAAGCTATCTGGATGGAGGATATTTCGAGAATTCGGGACTTCTCAGCGCCTTGGAAGTCTTCGATGCCCTGGCAGGGGACCCCACGAAAGACTATTTCAACCGGATCAATCCGGTCTTTATCAACATCATCAATTCGGAGGAATTCTATATCGCCCAAAAAATCGAGGAGTACGGCATCCGGTCCCAGAACCGCAAAAATCCGAGTGAAGTTGGCTCCATTTTGGGCACCATAACTTCCATCGACAAACTACCCAGGTACGTGCTCGAAAAAATCAAGGCGAGAAAATTCGCGGTCGAACCCATCATGATGCCCCATAAACTGAGCTATGAAAAAGTCAAGGGCGTGCTAAAAGGCGACGTGGTCAATCCCTTGGCACTAATGGAAATCATCCGGGCACACAACGACACCATCGACCAGGCCCTAAAAGATTTTGAAGGTTACGAATATAAAAAATGGGGCGTGGTACAGCCACCGCTCGCCCGAATATTGAGCAGACCGGCGGTACAGTACCAAATGGCGATGGTCAACAAGCATCCGTCGGTGCGGAACGCCATTGAACGTATCTTGGTCTATACCCAAACGGAAAGCATTATCAACACCAATTTCCAGAGAAACCTAAAAAGGGAAGGGGTTTCGGAAAGCATGAAAGAATCCATCCGTAGCAAGCGCAAACAGATTTTGGATAGCGAGAATTGAAGAAAATCCAGCGGACGTCCATCAAAATCCGGCGTACGTCTGTCCCTAACTTCCTATTTTTCAGGACTATTATTTTTTCCATATGCACCATGAACAGTACTTTAAAACCAGTATCTTTTCTTCATAACAATTTAATCTATCGAAAAAATGACTAAAGAAGACTTATTGGGAAAAGAGCTCAGTAACCTATATGCCATCGCGAAGCAGGTGAACCATTATTTCAATGACAGCGATATCAGCTTTCTATCGGATCATGCGCAACAGCACCTGATGCGTTACGTGGCATTCAGCTGTGAGAACGAGGAGCAGACCTCCGAAAACCTCCGTGCCCTACAGGTAAATCCCGGAAATACCAGTGATTCCATTGTCAACGAAATCACCGAGAATCTGCACGGTATCGCTACCGAAAAGGGCCTGAAAAAAAAGGTCAAGGAAATGAGTTATATGATGTCGCTCAACCGCTTGATCGGATATCACGCTGCCAATATCGAGAATATTGGATATCTGTTGGAGGAGTAAGGAAGAATAGTCGGTAGCTTATTAGAGAATTAGAGCCCGATAAGATACCCTACGGAAATATAAGCTTGAATCTTGGTCGCGGGAACTAAAAAATCCTCGGGCAACGTGGTGTTGCCGGTTGGTTGATAGGCACTGCTCAGAGCGTCGTAATACATATAAATGCCCCCGATGTCAATGAGCACTTTGTTCTTGTGCCCGAAAGCCAGTCCCGTACCGGCCATCAAACGGGGCTTGAATTTTTGGTCGATGCTAAGGCCGGCGCCAAAGCCGAAATGCCAAAAGGTGGAAGTATCTAAAACCTCGCCTACTCTCCGCCCGTAGCGAACCATGGTATTGATTCCCAATTCTACACTCGCCGTTTCTTCCTCCAGAAAATCGTACTGTGTCTGTCCGTTTTCCTCGCGGGCGACGAGGGAATAATTTTGTTCGGGATTACCCGTGACATAAAAGCCTGTGCTTACGCCCCAAAAGGATTTTTCGATATCGGGAATGCGCAGTGTAGTGGAATAAGTGGATAGCCTCGCAGTCTTGTCCCTCGGCTTTAAGATGATTTCCAGCTCGTTGACGTCTGAATATCGTTGGATGGGCAGGGAGGTATAACTGAAATTCAGATTATTGAGGATACCGATGAGAGCGGCGGAAAATTTCCCATAGTTTTCGGAGGATAGTTGGTCCGCCAATCCGTCACTAGCTTTGGTTAGAGCACTGCTTACCTTTCGGATATCGGCGGTCACGGCCTTCAGCTCTTTGTTACCGGAAATGGTTTTTTGGTTTCTATCCACTACTTTGGAAAAACGGTTGTTCACCTGGGCCAATCGTTCTTCGATGGTCTCTAGGGACGCTTTCATTTCGTCAAAAGCGCTTAGTTCGGCCTTAATTTCTTCCGCCGAAGGTGCAGCATCCAGCATACCCTCTTTGACGGTAATCATGGAATTATGGAAACTTTCAGCTTTTGCGAACAGCGCATCCGTCTCGTTGTATTTAGCGTTGATCTGCTCAAAAAATGATCGATAGTCGCTTTGGATGACAGTGAAAAACTGCTCTAACTCCTCAACTTCCAAATTGACAGCGGGATCGAATTGAATTAAATTCGCTCCATTTCCGGGGTCCGTGAATTCCCTCACCACGCCGGTGACCGAACTGATGTTTCCCAGAGCGGATTTCAACCCGCCGAAATCGACCAAATCCAAAAGACTGGCCGGCAGGTCCGGTGCGGTTTCTACATCGTCATTGGCCATACTAATATC
Source organism: Pricia sp. (assembly GCA_049683055.1). Taxonomy (GTDB): domain Bacteria; phylum Bacteroidota; class Bacteroidia; order Flavobacteriales; family Flavobacteriaceae; genus Pricia. The sequence goes on along the minus strand of JBAUIP010000553.1, from coordinate 305 downwards.
GTAGATGTAGGTATTGACCGGCTCGATTTTAATCCGAAAGTAATGGCCTTTTTTGAGGGAATTGTATTTCTTGATTTCAATGGGACCTATTCCGTTGTCATCATAAAGGTCGATTACGATGGTCGTCAGGGAAGTAGGGTCGTGATTCGGAGTGTTACTTTGTGCTGAAATCGTACCTGTCAAAAGCAAGACGTAGCACAGTGTAAAAAGTTGGGTGGTTTTAATGGTCTGGGTTGAAATACGATGGTTGGCATCGCATTTCTAACGACGCGGAAAGGTTTATATTGCAGACCGAACCTCTAGAG
>JBAUIP010000552.1:0-1601 GCA_049683055.1 Pricia sp. | reverse complement strand
CTGTTCCGGCCGGGAACCCGAAAGAAAATGGTGTTCAAGACGCAGGTCCCGCTACTCATCCTAAAATAGATAAAGTCGAGATTTAGATACCTTTGCTGATTCCACGTATGGTAGAGTTACGGGAAGAAGAAAGATTTGAAAGAGTTTAAAAGAGGGAGGATGATTTACGAATACGATATCGACATCAATGCCCTTACAGACCGGTTCCAATTCGAAAAAACGGGAGTTGACCACTCATGGATTTTTCCAAGGCACTTCGAAGAATATTCCGGAAACTGCCAGTCCGACAATTAGAATTATCAAGAAGATTACAATGATTATAAAACCGGTCTTCGTAATACCGCTCTTTTGAAAAATGTAATTCCGGGTGGACTGATTTTCTTCCTTGACGAACTCGGTATCCTTATCGGTCTCTTTCTTATCTTTATTTTGGTCCATTTTTAAATTTTTTTACGATGGTCTAATTTACGTTTTTCCGCTGTTCGACGGGTACAGCTCGCCTTTGCTTTATTGTTTCAATAGGGTATATGTGGTTTAGTTTTCTCCCCGTCAATCGAATTATGATCGACGAGGATTCTGGGCTTCCATCTCGATATGGTTTTCCTTCGGTACTTTTTTAAAAAATTCCCATGCTTGCCGATCCCTTGCATTCCCGCTATTGATTACGTACACTCCCTTTCTATCCGCAATTGTCTTAAATAATATGGTTACCGATAATTCCTGGGAATTATCCAAATTTCCCGCTGAATATTCTCCAAAAATATACACCTCATCCGGGGTATAACTGTTTTGAATCTCTGGGTCCATTAAGGTCCCATCTTCGATTTTGAAACCAAAATGGAAGCCAAGGTTTAAATAATGCTGTATGGCATCCTTATTTTGCCTTTCTAGATTATCTTTCATAACCTTTATTTTAGGTACGCTTCGTTAAAAAGCACCACGATGATGTTAACTTGGCAAGTTACTCCATCCCATAATTCGCGCTTATCCCTTTAGCCACTGTTATTAATCCGATTAATACTGTAAGTACCTTTTATCCATCGATATGATACTTCTATGAATTTTAAGGAAAAAACAGCATATTATTGCGTTCGGCAACCTTAGAACATGGAACTTAGCATCAGGGTGCCGAGTATCCATAGAACGACCGACACGACACCTCCCAAAATCAAAAAGTGCTTGAACTTGTAGATGCCCATACTAAAAATCAAGGCATTGGTCTGATAGCCGAGAGGGGTGAAAAAACTGAAATTGGAGGCGAACATCACGCAAAGAATAAACGGTTTCGGGTCGAGGTCGAGACCGTTGGCCAATGAGATACCGATCGGCGCCATAATGATGGCCGTAGCATTGTTCGACACCACGCTGCTGAAAAGCATGGTCGTCAAGAACAGCAGTCCGATGATGACCATCGGCTTCTGGCCCGCCATCAGTCCCAACAGTTCCCCTGTCACCCATGTATCGGCCTCCGCATTGGTCATGGCAATACCAAGGGGAATCATACCCGCCAAAAGGAAGATAATCTGCCAATTGATCTTTTCGTAGATATGGTTCAGTTCGATACATTTGAACAATAGCATGGCAAGGGTACCGGTAATTAC
>JBAUIP010000551.1:0-2407 GCA_049683055.1 Pricia sp. | reverse complement strand
AACGGGGACATTGACCGTTTCAAGGACCAGCAACTGGTTCCATCTATTTTGGATAAAACTTTTTAAGATATCCTCCAATTTAGTGGCCGAATGTTCGCATTGCAAACGCGTGTATTATGAGGAGGAGTTTACCGAAACCATGCAGCGGGCTTTGGAATCCCATTAACCCGCCGCGTTGAATCGGTGTTTGAAACGTGCCTTCACATTTGAGATTGAACTGGAATCCTAAGAATAGATTCATATTACTCCATTGGGTTTTCCTTTAATAGAGATCCAACCGTCACCTCAAAAAACTATTGCTTCTAGCTAGCGCCGAACCATCATGCTGTCCGCTTTTTCGCTCAAGTTAATACAAATCAAACCGTAGCCCCAACGAAACATTGTGCTGTTCGACGGCGGCATCCTGAAAAATGGGATTTAGATCGTATTTCGCGTAGAGCAAGATGCTGTCAAACCCGATATAGGTACTTAGCCCGTATATAAAATTGCTGGTGTTGTAGTCCCTTTTTAACTTGTCCTTTACATTATCACCGTCGATTTCATACTTCAATTTTTGTCGAGTACCTAGATTAAAGCCGCCGTACCCCCCAATCCCGAACCGGAATTTGTTGCGAATGGAATAGCGGATGCTCTCGTCGTTTTGCGTCACCTCCGAAGGGCCGAATTCGAAGTGTACCGGAAACACTAGATTGTCCATCCGGAATTTGGATTTGTCTAGGTCGAACTCGAATTCCTCCAATTGCGCTTGGCCGTTGTCGACCACGAAATATTGGTTATCGACCGGTTTGAGCCCGTTGAACTGAAAGGATGCCCCGTAGTGCAGACGTACTGCGTTGGAGTTTTTGAGCAGTCGGGTGCGCCAGGCCCATCCGATCTCGAAAAACCGACTGCCCCCGATTTTGTAGGGCGAATCTTCGAGCGACTGCCCGTCAATCAGCGCGTTGTTCAGGCCGAAAGCGATGATGGGGTCGCCGTAGGTTCTTCGATCGTAGCTGATCTCTTTCTGTTTTCCAGTATTATATTTGATACCGAAAAGCACATCACCCTCGTCGTCGCCCGCTCCGAAGCCGATTTCAATATTGCTGGTATCGGTATTCAGGTCTACAATGCCTTTTCGCTTGAACAAGGCGATTGTATTGTCCAAAATGGCTACTTTGTTCTCGATGTTCAGGGCGTGTTTCTCGGCGGCCTCTTTTTTCAGCGTTTGGGCCTGGTCCTTTGAAATTTCACCGCGGTCCAAGCGCTGATTGATTACCTCCACTTCATTTTTTAGAGCTTCGCGCTCGACTTGGGCGACAGTTTCTTTTTTCTGCTCCAGTTGTGCTATTCGGTATTCCAAGGTTTCATCGTCTTGGGCGGAAAGAGGTTGCGCTATTAACGAAAATAGGATCAATACTGCGGTGCCAACGGCTTCCTTGCGTATTTCAGCGGTATATAAGTATCTTCTAAAGGAACCCAAGTAAATTTTGAATCTTCCCATGAAATTGACCACGGCTCTTTCCTTGATGATTATTATTTCGTTGCAAATGATACTAGTTCTCATAATGATTTGATTTTAGGTGCCTCCCTTCGCGGCCTTCCCACCTGAATTTTGCGGGAAGGATACGCTAGAAGACTTGATTGATGAATACTGATTTGATTTTGATTGATCGATGAACAAACTCCTCCCTGCCCCTCCGGAAAGAGCGAATGGAAGATTCGGATTTTCTTATGTGATGGAATTATTTATTACGGTCAGCGACGGCCGTCCTCACTTTAAGGAAACCGTCCTTTAGGGCGTCGAATATTTGGTCCCGGAACGACTGGTCAAGTTCGTCTTCCACATCGGCAAGCAGGGCCACGGCATCGATCGAATTGTCTTTCCGGAAGATTTTGTCCGCCAGTATTTCCCGCTGGGCGCTTCGTAAAAGGGAGTCGATTTCAGAGTCGGTCACGCTGTCGCTATTATTCTCAAGTACCTCAACCCGAGCTACGATTTCGGCCACTTTTGTATGAATCAGTTCTTCGGATGCATTTAAGGGCAAGGCGACTTTTGCTGGTTTTCTATCTTCAAGGTCCGTGACGGTCGATGCTTTGCTTTTGAAATTATCTCTCGCCGTGAAGAATTTGTCTTGGCCGGATTTGTCTTCAATGGATTTATCTTTAGTGGATTTTTCTTTGGTGGATTTTTCGTCCTGGGTTTCGGTTTCGACCAGTGCTTCCTCTTTCACGATTTGTTTTTGAAGGATGATTTCCGGAGTATTATCGATTAGGATGGAATCCGCACCACGGCCGGATACTTTGGTTTCAGGGCCGACCGAACTTTCGGACAATGTGAAATATAATACCGAAATAAATAGGATGCCGATAAATCCAGCGGCAATACCGTACCAAGAAAACCGGCTGGATTTAGTGGAAGTTTTGGAGG
>JBAUIP010000550.1:0-28693 GCA_049683055.1 Pricia sp. | reverse complement strand
GTCAGCGATTATTTTTAGTACCTCACTGTTGTGCGGAATCGTCCAATGATAGAATCCGGTAGCCTTCGAGACAACCAACACTTTCTTTTTAGATTTGTTTTTAACTGTAGGTTCGGCAGGGGCAAGTTGTTCGATTTTCGCTAGCCAGGCGTCGGTAATTTCAATCGGTTCGACCTGTTGGGCATAGGTGGTGCCGATAGCGACACAAAAGAAAATCGACACGATAGATTTGTACATAAGTATTGATGTAGATGATGAAAGGGAAGAATTCGTTGGTAAATTAATGATATTTCTATCCTTTTCACAGAAATTATTTACATTTATCAACGAACCTATAATTTTTGGAGCTATGCGCATTCGGGTCGGGATTTTGGCTTGTCTGTTGGTGATTTCTTGTTCGGAAAAAAAACAGGTGCACCGTTTTAAGATTCCCACGAACAATCAAACTTTTCATTCACAGCCTATAAGTGTCGACTTAAATGGTCTTACCGCCTCTGGGGTCGACTCCACGAAGCCTTACGTGCTCATGGCAGAGACCGGCGGCAACAGGCATCAAGTGTCCTTTCAAGTAGAGGAGGATAAAAACCGAATGTGGTTTGTTCCGGATGCGGAAGCGAATGCATCCTATTTTATAGAGAACGGGTTGCCCATTGCGGAGGAAGCATCACTGGTCTCCGAACATAAAAAGGGAGGCGATTTGCAACTCCTTCTTGATGACCATCCGGTTTTATCCTATAGATACGAAATGACCTATCCGCCGGAGGGTGTAGATTCGATATATGGGAAATCGGGATATGTCCATCCCGTTATCACGCCGAAAGGGGATACCTTGACGCGCATACAGCCTCCAGATCATTACCACCATTACGGAGTTTGGGGGCCGTGGACGCATACTCAGATCGATAGCCAGCAAGTGGACTTTTGGAATCTGGGCGACCATAAGGGAACCGTGCTCTTCAAGGAATTTGAGGATACCGATTCCGGAAAGATTTTCGCATCCTTCAATGCCGCTCAGGAGCACATCGACAAACTGACCCAAGAGGAACCTCAGACGGCACTGAACGAAAACCTAAAGGTCCGGTTGTGGAATATGGACCGCCCCGACCGTTATATGTTCGACTACACCAGCACTTTTAGTTCCCCACTTGAAGACGGCATTCTGTTCGAGGCCTATCGCTACGGCGGCGGCATCGGAATGCGCTTTACCGAACGGTGGAAGGCCGATAACTGCTCCGTTCTGACCTCCGAGGGAAAAGATAGGTTGGAGGCCGACGGCACCAACGCCCGATGGTGCATTGTAAGCGGCGCATCCGCGGATGAAAAGGGTACGAGCGGCATCCTATTTATGAGCCATCCGGAGAATCGCGCGCATCCGGAACCGATGCGGGTATGGCCCATCGATGCCAATGGAGGCCGAGGTGATATGTTTTTCGAGTTTTGTCCCATCCGGCATGAGGAATGGCAAATTGAACCGAATAAGGAATACGACCTGAAATACCGCATGGTCGTTTTCGATGGGGAACTACAAGCCGAGGAGGCGGAGGCCTATTGGCAGAATTTTGCGCATCCACCCGAAATAACGGTAGTAGAAAAGTAAAATCCCGCATCACGAAAAAGGACTGCCTTCTAAAGCGAATTCAGAAAACATAATACAAATAATCAAAAATATGCAACGAAGAAAATTTATGAACAGAACCGCTTTGGGAACTGCCGCTATGGTAGGTTTCCCCAGCATCGTACCCGCTAGCGTATTGGGAAAGGATGCGCCGAGTAACAAAATCAATATCGGCCAGATCGGTTGCGGACGTATCGCCCGTGGTCATGATATCGACGATACCATTGCTTTCGATGATGCGCGGTACGTTGCAGTATGCGATGTCGATTCCAAAAGAATGGAAGACGCCAAAAAGTGGGTCGATAATTTTTACAAGAAAAAGACCGGAAAGGATAAGTATATGGATACCAAAACCTACGGCGATTATAAGGAAATGTTGTTGAACAAGGATATCGATGCCGTAGTCATCAGCACCCCTGACCATTGGCACGCCCAACCCGCGATGGAGGCCGCTTTGGCAGGAAAAGATATTTATTTGCAAAAGCCGACCTCACTGACCGTCAAGGAAGGTCAGCAATTACGCAAGGCGGTTCAGGATTCGGGCGTCATTTTGCAAGTCGGTACGCAGCAGCGCGCCATGCCGCAGTTTCGAGTGGCGGCCGAACTGGTGCGCAACGGGCGTATCGGGAAGGTGCATACGGTAAAAATCGGACTACCGGGAGACCCCGCCGGTTCCGAAGCACCGGAAATGCCCGTGCCCTCGAATCTGGATTTCGATATGTGGCTTGGCTCAACCCCAGAAGTTCCCTACACCGAGATCGGCGTGCACCCACAGGATGACTATAGCCGACCGGGATGGTTGCGCATCCGCAATTACGGTGCAGGCATGATTACCGGATGGGGGCAGCATCACTACGACTCCGCCGCTTGGGGGATGGATACCGAATTGACGGGTCCTGTTTCCGTGGAGTCCTTGGCTGAATTTCCAAAATCCGGTCTGTGGAACGTGCATGGGGATTTCTTTGTCAAGCACGAATATGAAAATGGCATGACAGTGTATACCAGTGGCGGGTATCCGAACGGTGTTAAGTATATCGGTGAAGACGGATGGATTTTCGTTTCCCGGGGAGATTATCAGGCTTCGGCTTCCGATCCGGTGGACCAAGAGAAAAGCGCGAAGGCCTTAAACGCCTCCGATCCAAAGATCCTCGAATCAAAAATTGGGGACAACGAGACACATCTTTATACCATTGACGACCAGCATGGCAACTGGCTGGAATGTATCAAAACCCGGAAGGCGCCGATTTCCCCCATTGAAAAGGGGCATAAGGCCTGTGTCGTCTGCTTGATCAGCGATATTGCCATGCAACTGCCACGTAAACTGGAATGGGATCCGGATAAGGAGATATTCCTTAACGACCACGAGGCCAATTCCATGTTGAGCCGGGAGCAGCGCAAGCCGTATGGAACGGATTATGTGAAGGTGTAGGCCAAAAAACTGAATAGCTGTGGAATCCAGTATGGCCGATAAGTTTTATAGGCTATCGCAATTGATTGGATAATCGATAGAGCGGTTTTCCAGCTGTATTATTTTTGAAGACTGTTTTTGGGTTTTTTACTTTCAAATTCTAAGAAGATTATAGTATCAAATTAGGACTTATAAAATGAAATATGGAGTTTACTTTTTGCTGATTATTTTGTGTATATCCTGCGGGGAAGAAAAGCAGTCCGAAAAGATGAACGACGAAAAAACGACATCCAATGTGAAGCTGATGACGCTAGATCCCGGTCATTTCCATGCGGCCTTGGTCCATAAGACCATGTATCCGCAGGTCGATTCTACCATCCATGTCTTTGCGCCCGAAGGTCCCGAGGTGCAAGATTTTTTGAAAAAGATCGAACAGTACAACACCCGGGACGCCGCCCCGACGGAATGGAACATAGAAAGCGATTTGGGAGAGGATTTTGCCGAAAAAATGGTATCCCAGAAGCCTGGAAACGTTATGGTTGTGGCCGGGAAGAACTCCAAGAAAATTGATTATGTGCTCGAAGCCGTCAAAGCGGGATTAAATGTGTACGCGGATAAACCCTTGGTCATCAATACCGAAGGATTTGAGAAGTTGAAGGAAGCCTTTAGGATTGCGGATGCAAAAGGGGTTCTCATCTACGACATTATGACCGAGCGGTTCGAATCAACTACGATGATGCAGAAACTTTTCTCCACTCTACCGGAGGTATTTGGGGTACTGGTGGAAGGGAGCGCAGACAAACCGGCTATCATTAAGGAAAGTGTACACCATTTTTCTAAAATCGTATCGGGGAATCCGATAGTGCGTCCGGCCTGGTTTTTTGATGTCCTTGAGGAGGGCGAGGGTATTGTTGACGTCACGACCCATCTGGTGGATTTGGTGCAGTGGGAAGCGTTCCCGGAACAGATCATCGATACGGCCAACATTGAGATGGTGCGCGCCAAACGCTGGCCGACCGTGCTGACCAAGGAAGAATTTCAGAAAGTAACCGGATTGGAAAAATATCCCGATTATCTTGAGAAAGATATGAAAGATGGGAAGCTCCATGTTTATAGCAACGGGGAAATGATTTACAAAATTAACGACACCTACGCCAAGGTTTCGGTAATCTGGAACTATGAGGCCCCCGAAGGCACGGGCGATACGCACTATAGTATCATGCGCGGCACGAAGGCCGACCTGATTATTGAACAAGGCGAGGAAGAGGATTACAAACCGGTGCTGTATATCGAAGCCAAAGAGCATTCCGATTTAGATCAAGCCGTTCAGGCTGCTTTGAAAGGCAAGGTGGGGGAGTCATTTCCGGGCACGACCATGGAAAAAATTTCCGATTCGCGATTTAGGATAATTATTCCGGAACGATTTAAGATAGGCCACGAATCCCATTTCGGGCAAGTGACCGAGAATTACTTAAAATATCTCGAGGCTGGGGAACTTCCGGAGTGGGAGGTGCCGAATATGATAGCGAAATACTATACGACTATTGAGGGGTACAAAATGGCGAAGTCTCAATGAGAGAAAATCGGCATCCGTCATAATTGGTCCGCCCATTAAAATTGCTATAATAGATACGCCATTCCAATTCCCAATAAAATGACCACCACTTTTCGGAGATTGAACTGGTGTCCCTCCGAACTTTCAAAAAGTATGACCGTGGAAATATGGAAGAAAACTCCGATGACCAAAGCAGTGATGGGCACATACAACCGTTCGGTAAAATCGAATTGCGCCGCAAGATAACTTCCCAAAGGTGTCATTAGGGAGAAAATGACGATAAATAGTAAGGCCTTGCCCAAGTGGATTTTCGAGTTCAATAAAAAGATACTCAAAATACAGGCAATGGGGATTTTATGGATGAGGATGCCGTAGACAATGCTGTTGTGCCTTTCGATGGGAAAACCTTCCAAGAGCGAGTGGAGGCAAAGACTTGCGAAAAGCAATAGGGGTATGTCCGTTTTGTTCTTGTCCAAATGAACGTGGCCGTGTTCGGCGCCTTTTGAAAAAAATTCCAGAAAGACCTGTAACAGAATTCCCAACATGATAAAAACACCGACAATTTTGGCATCGGCCTTTTTGTAGACTTCCGGTAGCAACTCGAATACGGTCAGCGCCAGTAAAAACGCCCCGCTAAAGGCCAGCAACAACTTGAAATAATCGTTATTTTTCGGTCGGACGATGTAAACAAAAGCAAAGCTCAACAGAACTGCGAAAATTAGGAGGAAATAGTTCATTGATTGTTGGCTGATTGTTGTGTGTAATTTTTGACCTGTTACTGGTCGCCCGAAAGATAGTCGTCAAAACCGCGCACCAATCCCATTTCGGTATTTTTGAATTCAAAGTTCAAAGCCCATAGTACGCAACCCACATTTGGAATTTGCGATTTGGAATTTGGAATTTCCACCTGAAAAAGGGCTAAAATACTGTATTTTTGACGGAATTTTAATGTACCCGACCAACAAAAAACAGCGGATGAACAATAATTTTAAGATGGTTGCCAAGACGATGTTCGGTTTCGAGGAAATCTTGGCCAAAGAAATCCGCAACCTGGGCTGTGCGCACGTGACTCCCGGGGTACGTAGCGTCACCTTCGAGGGCGATACCGGGTTTATGTACAAGGCCAACCTCTGTCTACGCACCGCCATCAAAATCATCAAGCCGATTCATTCCTTCACCGTCCGCAACGAGAATGAACTGTACCGGAAGATTTATGCAATGGGATGGTCTGAATATCTGACCGTCGACACTACCTTCGCCATCGATGCGACGGTACATTCCGAAGTTTTTACCCATTCCCTGTACATATCCCAAAAAGTGAAAGATGCCATCGTCGATAAGTTCCGAGCTATGGATGGAAGCCGGCCCGATGTAGATGTAAAGACGCCCGACATACGTATCAATATCCACATCAACGATGATTTTTGCACGGTATCGCTCGATAGTTCCGGCCGGTCGCTGCACCATCGCGGATACCGGATGGCCACCAATATCGCGCCCATCAACGAGGTGCTGGCCGCAGGATTGCTGCTGCTCAGCGGCTGGGACGGCCACTGCGATTTTTTAGACCCTATGTGCGGTAGCGGAACCTTTCTGACCGAGGCGGCCATGATCGCCTGTAATATTCCCGCGAATATCAACCGTAAGGAATTCGCCTTCGAGAAATGGAACGATTTTGACCCGGAGCTATACGCCAAAATAGTGGAGGTCAGCTTGAATAAGGCGAGGGAATTTCATCATAAAATTCTGGGTTACGATAAAGCTCCCTCTGCAGTACGCAAGGCACAGGAAAACGTGGAGAATGCCAATCTTTCCGAATACATCACCGTTGAACGTAAGAACTTTTTTGCATCCGAAAAATTTACGGAAGGCAAATTGCACATGGTCTTCAATCCCCCATACGGAGAACGATTGAACTTGGATATGGAGGAGTTCTACAGTTCTATCGGAGATACTTTAAAACAAAACTATCCCGGTACGGAAGCCTGGTTTATTACGGCGAATCGCGAGGCCCTAAAATATGTCGGGTTGCGGACATCCCGAAAAATCAAGGTGTTCAACAGTCATTTGGAGTCGCGCTTGGTGAAGTACGAGATGTACGAGGGTAGCAGAAAAGCGAACCATTGAAACTGAGAGTTTTGGCAAGGTAGGATTTTCAGAATTTTCCATTATCGGTTCCGGATTCCCCATCGTCTTCAGGCTCGGGATCAGGCGCGACCGGCCCAATCGGGGCGGCTTCCGCTTTTGGAGTGCTCGCCTTCTTGTAGAGTGGAATGAGGTACGAGATGGAATAGTTGTACCCCACTCCAAAATTACTGCCTTCGGTCACCTTGTTGAAACCGGGAATAAACTGATTCCGGAAATTCTCCGGTTCCTTAGTGGCAAATCGCAATAAGAAACCCAAACGTACGCTCGCACCGATATAGAGATTTTTGAGGATTTCCGCTTTTATTCCCGTTACAAATTCCAGCCACGAAGCGTTGAGGCCGCCGAACTCAATTTCTTCCTGCGAGCCAAAGGCAAAATCATCGGGATTCCAATAGCGGCTCCGCTCGAAAATTTTATAATCACTTACAGTTTGGCTATACGTGCTAAAGGCGTAGCGGCCGCCGATGTAGATCATATTCTGCTCGCCGTACCAGTTGCCGTAGGTGTTGTAGTCGATGCCCGCCTTGATATAGCTGCCCGAGGCGGTAAAACTATAGAGCTCGCCGGCTTCGCTTTCCACTTCGGCACCTAGGTTTACGGCAATGGTCTTTTGTTCGTTCCCCAGTTCGGCCGCCAAATATAATTTATTGGTCAATCGATAATCGCCTACCAGTTCGAGACCGGTATAATTATCCTCCAAGAGTGATACGAGTATTCGGCTGAGATCGACGCCCGCGCGAAGACCGTATGGCTGTTTATAAACGGTAGTGTCCTTTCGGTCGAGGTCGATGGGCCGGTCTTGGGCTTGTCCGACGGCATAGACCATTAAAAAACAGAGACTAATGAAATATCTTGACATGGGTCGTGTCTGAGATGGTTATGGTTCTAGTTTCCAGCGTGATGCGTTGAATCCAAGCGGAATCTATTGGTTCTGGTGCCGCATTAACGGCGACCGAATCATAATTGGCGACATAACCACAGGCCCTTGAAACAAAGACTTCATCAATGGCATAGGAGAAAACTAGGGTGTCGACTTCGGCTTCACTGTCCGCGGTCAAGGTTCTTGATAACGTAAAGGATGTGCTGTTCGCATCCACCCGCAGCGGAAGTTCGATGGGGTTCAAGGTCTCGAAGTTCAGCGTATCGAGCAATCCGGAATCGCCGACGCCTCGAACCACTAATCCGGGTACCTCTTTCAATTCCGTAGTATCCACTGCATCGTAAAACCGGATGACCACTAGTGGCGTATCGTTATTGATACAGATATCATCTTTTTCACAGGCGGAAAAAGAGAGGATTCCGAGTAAAATAATTATAGGGATTTTCAGTCTCTTCAAGAAGGCCAAGGTTAGGTTGTCGTATTAGTAATTTAGCGCGTCTGCTTGTTTCATGGTTCTCAGTGTATTTGATTTTACTACAAGCACGTATGTTTGGCTATAGGCCAAATTTACGACTAGGCTTCGATTTAAAATGTTAACGGCATAGTAAACCTTCTTTCAACACCTCTCAAAATCCGCACAATACGCGGCGCGAAGTCTACGCAATCAAAAGGGGCAAACGTCGTCAAGCCCCAATTTTCTCAAGCAGCACTACGTTCTCCACATGATGGGTCTGCGGGAACATATCGACCGGCTGCACCTTGACCACTCGATAGTTTTCTTTCATCATCTCCAGATCCCGGGCCTGGGTCGCACTGTTGCAACTGACGTAGACTATTTTTTCTGGGGATATTTCCAAAATTTGTTGTACTACATTTTTGTGCATTCCTTCCCGAGGGGGGTCGGTAATCAGCACATCCGGCACTCCGTGCGTACTGATAAATTCCGAATTGAAAACTGTTTTCATGTCCCCAACGTAAAATTCCGCATTGGTGATTCCGTTGTTTTCGGCGTTGGTCTTGGCATCTTCGATGGCCTCGGGAACCGATTCGATGCCGATGACCTTTTTGGCCTTTTTGGCGACAAACTGTGCAATGGTGCCAGTACCGGTATATAAATCGTAGACCAGTTCGTCTCCGTTGAGATTCGCAAAATCGCGAGTCACTTTGTACAGTTCGTAGGCTTGGTCGGAATTGGTCTGGTAAAAGGATTTTGCATTGATTTTGAATCGGAGTCCCTCCATTTCCTCAAAAATATGGTCGCGACCGGCGTGGCAGAGCACATCCTGATCGTAAATGGTGTCGTTGCCCTTATTATTAACCACGTACAAGAGGGATGTAATCTCGGGAAATTTTTGATGGAGATGGTCCAATAACAAATCCCTTTTTGCTTTGTCATCCTCAAAAAACTGCACCAGTACCATGATTTCCCCAGTGGATACCGTACGTATCATCAAAGTTCGAAGCAGGCCATGTTGATTTCTGGGATTAAAAAAGGATAGGTTATTGTCGACAGCAAAATTCCGTGCCTCCAGGCGGATGGCATTGGAGGGATCTTGCTGCAGATGACATTTTTTGATATCCAGGATTTTATCCCACATCCCAGGTATATGGAAGCCGAGGGCATGCTTGTCCCTAATCTCCCGGTCTGACTGGATTTCCTCCAAAGTCAACCAACGGCTGTCCGAAAAGGAAAATTCCATTTTGTTCCGGTAAAAATACTGTTTGGCTGATCCAATGATGGGCGAAACCTCCGGAAGCTCGAGGTGGCCGATGCGCCTCAGGTTGTTCTCCACCTCCTTTTGCTTATAGAACAGTTGGTGCTCGTAACCCATATCCTGCCATTTGCATCCGCCGCAGACCCCGAAATGCTGGCATTCCGGCTCCGTTCGCTTTTCGGATAGATGGTGGAAACGCGTGGCGACTCCCTCAAAATAGGACTTCCTTTTTTTGGTAGTCTGTACATCCACTACATCCCCTGGCACGGTGTTGGTCAGGAAAATGACCCTTCCATCGGGAGCCTTGCCAATAGTTTTTCCTTTCGCCCCCGCATCGATGACCTCTACGTTTTCGAATTCCTGTCTTCGCTTCTTTTTCCGCATGGCGCAAAAATAGGGAAAGAAGTTTAAGAGTCTAGGAATATTTGTGGGCGGAAGCGTGGTTGATAACGTTTGTAACCGTTCTAAAATTGATGTTCAACAGACTTCCTACGTCATGAACGACCGGATTATTTTTCTTATTTTTGTGGCTCTACAAGGATGATTTCTCTCCTACGCTGAATTTTCGGTTCTTCGAAAGGATAAAGGTACAGAAGGAATTACTGAAGTTTTATCAAGACGGTTAGGCGTTCCCCATCGAGAGTCGCAGAACGGTCTCCTAAAGTAATTTTATCATGTCGATTTTACAACAGATTACCTCTGAAACTGCCATCGCATTGGAGGATAAACACGGTGCGCACAATTATCATCCGCTGCCCGTAGTATTGAGCAAGGGCGATGGTGTATTTGTTTGGGATGTGGAGGGTAAAAAATATTACGACTTTCTATCTGCCTATTCTGCGGTCAACCAGGGCCACTGCCATCCGAAAATAGTGGGTGCGATGACCGAGCAGGCGAAGCAGCTTACTCTTACCTCTAGGGCATTTCACAACGATATGCTCGGTCAGTTCGAAAAATACGCGACCGAAACCTTTCACTACGATAAGCTGTTACCCATGAATACGGGAGCGGAAGCGGTGGAAACCGCCTTGAAAATTTGCCGAAAATGGGCTTACGAAAAAAAGGGTATTCCCGAGAACAAGGCACAGATCATCGTTTGTAAGAACAATTTTCATGGCCGCACCACGACCATAATTTCCTTTTCCAACGACCCGGTGGCCCGAAAAAATTTCGGACCCTATACCGAGGGTTTCCTCAAAATCGAATATGACAACCTGAAGGCTTTGGAAGAAGCCTTGGAGAGCAATGATAACATAGCGGGATTTTTGGTTGAGCCCATTCAGGGCGAGGCCGGTGTTTTCGTGCCTTCGGAGGGATACCTGAAATCCGCAAAGGACCTCTGTGAGAAACATAATGTTCTGTTTGTTGCCGATGAGGTGCAAACAGGCATTGCGAGAACCGGCCGACTGCTCGCTACCTGCGGAAACTGTTCCTGTGCGGACAAGCATTGCAGCGGTATGCCCGAAGTAAAAGCGGATATCCTAATTTTGGGCAAGGCCCTATCTGGTGGGGCCTACCCGGTCTCCGCCGTTTTGGCGAACGACGATATTATGGGGGTAATCCGACCCGGCAACCATGGCAGCACTTTTGGGGGAAACCCCGTTGCCGCCGCAGTCGGTATGGCCGCTTTAAAAGTGGTCAAGGAAGAACGCCTCGCCCAAAATGCCTTCGAACTTGGAGAACTCTTTCGCGAGAAATTGAACGAATTTATCCGGACCTGCGACCTTGTGACCAAAGTCCGCGGCAAGGGATTGCTCAATGCCATTTTAATAAACGACACCGAGGACAGTTCCACCGCCTGGGATATCTGCATGGCCCTAAAGGAAAACGGACTTTTAGCGAAGCCGACCCATGGAAATATCATCCGCTTTGCCCCGCCATTGACTATGACGCGGGAGCAATTGCTGGAATGTGTCGGGATTATTACCTATACCTTGGAGCAATTTGAAAAATAAAGTACTGCAACAAATGTAGGTAGTGGATGGAGCTAATGGATGCAAGATTTTAAATCCTATTCCGAGCCTACTACACTATGTTTACGGATTCTCAACGGACGTAAAGGCAAAAAATCCCCTGAAACTCAATTCAGGGGATTTTCATTGTGAATACAAGCAGTAGATACAAAACCTTAAATGCCGCCTCCTTCCGAGATTGCTGCGATAACAATGGCGGCGATGACCCCAAAATAGATAGTGCCCAATAGCAGATAAACTCCCGCAATGGCGAGTCCGACATAGGATAAAATCTTTCCGGTCTTGGCATTTTCGATGCCGGTGTACTCGCCGGAACTCCTCATATAGAGATTTTGGGCGGAGTTGGCGTTCGACAATCCGATAAAGCTGAAAATCGCTCCGAAAGGCCCACAACAGGTCAGGGTCAATACGATGGACAAAATGCCATAGGTCATGGCGTTGCTTGCGCCGGGAAGGGGTTGTTGGTTCATTGGATAGGCTTATGCGTCGACGCCGTATTGCTCGAAGATTTCTCTCATCTGTTCTTCGTAAGCTTCCCATCCACCCATTGACATTATAGAGTAAACCGTCCAGACCAGTGAAATAATACCTAAAACCAAACCGATGATGGCGAGGATTTTGGCGGTCTTTAACTGACTAAAGTTCGAATAATCCTGAGGATTTTGTCTATATAGCTTTTCATCCTTGGAAATCAAGAACCAAGCGATGCCCGCCATTATTATTCCCCCAAGCCCTGCACTAAAACAGCAGCAAACATAAGATAGAATCGCTAGAACTATTGCTATTGTTACATTAGGTAATTTTTGTTGTTCCATAATTGTGAAGATTGTACTGGTTATTTGTTCAAATAAATTTTAGGATATAGTTACCGAGTATCAAGGCGACACTTGAAACCATTAAGCCGATAATTATTTTGTTGCTATGTCGAATTTGCAAAAAGTTGTCAAACAGTAGAAAGCCCAATAAAAGCACAATGGCGTAAAGCGCGGGGTACATCTGAAAAGCCTCCACAAAATCCCCTTGTATTAAAAGCATGACGGATCGCTGCAGCCCGCATCCGGGACAATCGAAATCCAACAACTTTTTGGTCAGGCAGGGCAGCATGTAGTCTTCGATGGCCAAGAAGATGGTGAGTACTTGCATTTCGTTTTATTAAGATTTCCTTCACGAAAATTACTATTATTTTTGGGGAAACAAAATTTATTTATGGCGGTTTTTCAGATCGGGGACAAGGTTGAAACCTTGGATGACATTATTGGCGGGGTTGTAACGCAGGTATCCGACCATCGAATTACCATTAAAACCGATGATGGATTTGAACTGGATTTCGAGCCCGCCCAGCTTGTCAAGATCGGAAAAACGAAAATTAAGGTATCCAATAGGGAAGCTGCACGAGTGAAAGCCGAAAAAGAAATTCCCAAGAAACGAAACACCAAATCAGTGAAACCGAAAGAGCGTAATGCACCGAAAATGGAGGTGGACCTGCATATCGGCCAGCTGACCCAATCATCCAAAGGTATGTCCAACTACGAGATGTTGAACCTTCAGCTTGACGCCGCCCAGCGGCAACTGGACTTTGCCATCCGCAAGCGCATCCAAAAAGTGGTCTTTATCCATGGGGTAGGGCAGGGGGTCTTGCGGGAAGAGCTATACACGTTGTTCCGCCGCTACGAAAATGTGAAATACTATGACGCCGAGTATCAACAATATGGTCTCGGCGCCACGGAGGTCTATATTTTTCAGAATACTTGAGGATTGTTCGTGTCGAACGTAGGCAATGTTATGATTGGATAAATAAAGTGCGGGGAACCCATCAAGAGAGATTGCTTACCTTCAGACATTTTCCATTTCAGAAAATGCGCAATTGTCCACCTATCATAGTTCGGTAGTGATATAAAATCCGAACTCCGCCTCCGGTATAGGCGCTAGGTCTTGGTCTTCGGTATTCGTCCCATCTCCTTTCGAAGTCAGCAGCAAATCCTCAAGGGTAATAGTGTGGGTATAGCTGATACTGCCATCGGCCTCCGGTTCTCCGGCAACGGTAGTGACCCTAAGGGTGCCGGCAGTGGAAATGAGACGGTAACTGGAGATTCCCCCACCTTCCCCAAAAACATCGGTACAGGCCAGATCATCGGTCACCAAGGTATCGAGAACCACATATTTGAAGATTTCGCCCTCCTCTAAATCCAAGGTGCGGGTCGTATCGATAGTAGCTATGTTCGCGAAAAGTCGATCGAACTCGGCATCGGGTAGGTCCAAAGCGATAAACTCATCATTGTCGACCTTGTTCAGACGTGTCGTACCGACGATAGGACTTGGGTTACACCTGTCCGCTACGATTTCTGGGTAATTGGAAAAGGGCACCGTCAATTGGGCACTGTTGTTGGGTTCGGTGATAAACGTTCCATAGACCAAAGTGGATAGGTCGGTCAACTGTTCTCCCTGATTATTTTCTAAGGATAAGTCGTCGATTGAAATCGTATGCGCATAGATTTTGCTGACCGTGGTCAAGGTATCTACCCGGGTATCAATGCTGATGTTTCCCGCCGTTGCTACATTTTCGTTGATGACCATGGGTTCCAAGGGGGGAACGGCATCGCAAAAATAAGCTGTGGATACATCGTCAGAAAATAGGCGATAGATTAAACTTGAAGGTTCCGGTATAGTGCTGGTGAGGGTTCCAGGCGTTGAGGTCCCGTTTTGGATAAGCCCGTCCGCCAAATTCAATAATAGCGCTTCATCGCCATCGATTTTATAAAAAAATGTGGTTTCGGTGGGGTCGGCAAGCCCGGGACAAGATTCGATATCCACTTCATCGAAATCCACCTGTTCGATTTGCAGGTCCCCGTCATCACAGGAGGCCAATCCGATTAGTGCAACCAGTAAGAGCATTTTTTTCATGGGTCAAATTTAGGGGAAATTATTGAACTGTTACGTATTTTGAACAGTTCCGGATTCGCGGAAATTCCTGTTTTTGACGAGACCGGAAAGCCTTTCTTATGATGGATAAATGCGGATGGTCCGTTGCCCTAAATTTCTGGCAATCGCGTTATTAAATCACTATATTTCCGGTAGTTTTGCTTAAATATTTCAGCTCAAATTAAATTTGATGGAAAAAGTATATCTTGATAACGCCGCAACGACCCGGGTCAGGGAGAATGTCATTTCCAAGATGCAGGATGCTTTATCGCAATTTTACGGTAACCCGTCTTCGACCCATAGTTTTGGGCGATCGGCGAAGACCGCTATTGAAAGTGCACGAAAAACCATCGCCAAAAACATGAACGCGCAGCCCTCGGAAATCATTTTTACCTCGGGTGGCACGGAGGCCGATAATATGATTCTGCGTTCCGCCGTCCGCGATTTGGGGGTGAAAACCATCATCACCTCCAAAATCGAGCATCATGCGGTGTTGCATACGGTCGAGAATCTGCGGGATGAGTACGGAATCAAACTGGAATTTGTCGGTTTGGATGAAGATGGAAATCCGGATTTAAAGCATTTGGAGGAGTTGTTGCAACAGGACAGCGCCGCAAAGCAGGATGCATCTTCAGAACAGGATGTTTCTGCAAAGGAGGATGCGTCCTTAAAACAGGATGTTTCCGCACGGGCGAATGCGTCATCAAAACAGAATAGCTCCGCCAAACAGGCTGCACCCCGAACGCTGGTCAGCCTAATGCACATCAACAATGAAATCGGCAACAAACTCGATGTCGAGGAAGTTTGCCGCCTTTGTAAGGAGTACGATGCGCTTTTCCACTCCGATACGGTACAGTCCATAGGCCACTATCCTTGGGATGTCAAGGCAACTCCGGTGGATTTTCTAGCCGCGGCCGCCCATAAATTCCACGGTCCGAAAGGCATCGGGTTCGCTTATATCCGAAAAGGTTCGGGATTGAAACCTTCCATTCTGGGAGGATCCCAGGAAAGAGGGTTCCGCGCAGGAACGGAATCCTTCCATAATATCGTCGGGCTTGAAGAAGCTTTTAGCGCGGCCTACGAGCACCTAGAAGAAGAAACCGCCTTCGTAGCGGGCTTGAAGAAATATTTTATCGAAAGGGTCAAGCAGGAAATTCCGAGCGCCAAATTCAACGGACTATCGGACGACATGGAGAGAAGCACTTTCACTTTGGTGAACGTCTGCCTTCCCATCGACCCCGAAAAAGCCATGATGCTCCTCTTCCATTTGGATATTAAAGGCATCGCCTGTTCCGAAGGGAGCGCTTGCCAATCGGGTAGCACTTCCGGTTCACACGTGCTCAACGAAATCCTATCGGAAGACAATCTTCAAAAGCCTTCGCTGCGGTTTTCGTTTTCGAAATACAATACCAAAGAAGAATTGGATTACGTTGTAGGTGTGCTGAAGGAATTTGTGAATGAGTGAAACTCCATTGCAATGACTGCTTTCGGAAGCTCCGAACCTAAAATAGTGACCTTCACGGAATCGTAAAAGAAATTCAGCCGATGCCTACGGCAACACGTCTAGGGCCTTCATCAAATGAATTGTTTTGTTCTAAGGAAGTAAAAAGAAAATACGATTATGGGTCCTTAGGGCAATTCATGAACGGTGAATTTTATTTCTCCCTCCTCCGGTCACGCCGTTTTTCGCGGTCGTAAGGGAATTTTCGGGCGGCGAGTTTCATCATACGGTCGATGAGGTCGTCGGTGTTCTTACCGGATTTTTTGTTGATTTCCTTTTCGTATTTCCAGAGGAGCTTGCCGGTTGTGCCGTCGCTTATCTTGACACCGATGCGGCCGAAGTCGGCATCTCCCAGAAAATAATCCAGAAAGTTGAAGGTGGTGTCCACGCCGTCGGATAGTAGCACATTAAGATCTAGATTGCCGCTGATGATTCCGTCGACACCGAGTATTTCGCTCAGCTCTTTTACGGTGTGGACGTCGATGTTTTCGTAGTCGATTTCGTTTTGTGCCAACAAGGCGTTGGTGTTTTTGATATTTTGGAAATCCACTGAAAATTTCTTGCGTTTTTTTCTTCTGGAGAAGTAGGTCTCCAAGGCGTTCTGTACGGCATAGCCCTCTTTTTCCTCGCGGGCGCGGAGTTCCTTTTTGGATACTTTGTCCTCTAAATCTAAATGGGTGAGGAACGGAATTATGGCCAACACTTGATGGTCCTTGGTCAGATTATCGAATTTGCGGCTTTCATAAATGTTCTTTTGGGCGGATGCGGAAATCAAAAAGAAGAGACAAAGTAAGGTAAAGAGCCGCTTCATGGTCTGCTGTTTCATTTTCTATAAAAAGTGCTGTCAAAGGTAGTGGAATTCCCCACATTATCGGTCACGGTCAGGCTGAGATTGCATTCTTTTTTATCCAAAATAACATCGTCGAAATTGTAGGTAAGGGTATTGGTCTTGGGCTCATATTCCATAAGGATCCAATCTCCGTTGAGGGTAGCGGAATAGGTGTCCACCCCGCTGAGGTCATCGGAAATATAGAGGCTCAGATAGTGGTAATTGTTGAGATGCTGATTATCCTTAAAGTTTTTGGGCCGAATTCGTGGGGCGATGGTATCCTTGGCAAGGGTGTAGGTACCCAAGTTTCGAGTGCGGGTCGTAAAGGTATTCCCCCTTTTATAGGTGGATGCATGGTCTGGCCGCAATCTACTGTCGAGTCGGGCGATAAACATTTTTTCCTTTTCCTGTTCGGAATAGTCCGACACATCGAAAGTGATGGTGAAATTCCGATGGGCGGCGACCCGGCTATTGTGAATGGTGACGGTGTCGTCATCCTTTTTCAGGTCGATATAAAAGTCGTCGTAAAAAGTATTGGAGGGAAAGTTGACCCGGGCGGCCCCGAGATCAAAATTATTGGGTTTTTTGGCGACCACGTAATTTTCCGTCTTTTCGATGTCCTTCTCGGCGGTCAGCGTTTCCCTCTTTCCTTCGATGGGAATGATGGCTTTGACTTGGTTGCCGTGGAGGTCTTTGATCAAAAGTTCCACATTATAGCTAAGTCCTTCTCCAACCTCGATTTTCCCGTCGTTCTCTAGCGTATTGTAAATATCCAACCGGTTGCCGGGCCCCTTAAAAAGTTTTTGGATGCGCTGGCGATATCGTCCATAGTAATCGTAATCGATCAGGGTATTAAGATAACGGGTCTCACCGAAAGAAAAGGTCTCGAAATCGTAATCGGTTTGGGTTTTGCCGTTGACGGACTGGGTGACCTGATAGACCCCGTTCCGGTTGGCGGCGAGGTCTTGGCGGTCGTATCCCATAAAGCCTAGGCCGATGGTGCCGATGGCATTTACTTTTTCTGCCAGAAAGGTGCCGTCATCCTGCCGTTTGAAATCCAGCTGAATGCGATTGGCGCTTTCATTGACCTGTGCATTATCGGATAAGGGATATGCGAAAAGTTTTAATAGGATGGGATTCGTGGCATCGCGTACTTCAAAACCGTACAGCAGCGGATTGGTGGGTTTTTCGGAGATACTGTTCCGGATCTCAAAGTGCAGGTGTGGCCCTGAGGAACCGCCGGTGTTGCCTCCGTAGGCAATGATTTGGCCTTTTTTGACCTTTAATTTCCCGTAATCGGGATATTCCTGTACCTCGTAGGATTTTTTTAGGTACTGGACTTTTTTGACATACTCTTCAATCTCCGGACCGAACTTTTGAAGGTGGCCGTAGACGGAAGTATATCCGTTGGGATGCGTGATGTACAGGGCCTTGCCGTAGCCCCAGTGCGCTACGCGGATGCGGGTGACGCTACCATCGCCGATGGCATAGATAGGAAGCCCTTCCCGCTGTTGGGTCTTGATATCGATACCGGAGTGGAAGTGATTGGAGCGCAGTTCGCCAAAACTTCCGGCGAGGACAAGGGGAATGTCCATCGGCGAGCGGAAGGCATCCTGCGGGTATTTATTTTTTCCTGTAAGGGCCTCGCTTTTTCCGGCATTCCCGTTGCCCTGTCCCAAAACGGCGATTGAAAAGCAAAGGCAGCATCCTATGCAGACCATCCTCTTCATCCTCAAAATCCTCATTGTCATACTCCTTGAAACAAGACTGAAATCCATTTTTATAGTTCGTGAAAGCGTTGGTCTTTAACAGTGCGAAATTACCTAAACGATTTGAATTCCTACAAACCGATGTAGCAAAATAGCCATACATCCCTATCTAACCAACGTCATTAATACAATAATAGTATGAAGGAATTTCAATGTATTTCAATCCGCCCATGAATTGATTTACAGCGGGTAAGAACATCCCCCTTTATCCATTTGAACAATACCCTTAGATTATTTGGAAAAAGAATTGCTAAACAGGGGGCGGTGTGTTAACTTTGTGTAAAATGCATTGCGTTTGTCGGTATGGGCGAATTGGTCAAAGTAGTCGATTCTTTGGAGAATAAAATCAGCAAGTTGCTGCACAGGATGGAACTGTTGCAGCAGTCCAATGCCCGATTGGAAAACGAGCTCGACGACCTGAAAAAGGATAAGGTCGAGGTTTCAAACTCCATTTCGGTGTGGGAGGAACGTTACAATTCGCTAAAAATGGCAAATACGATGCTTGGCAGTAGTACGGATAAAACACAAGCTAAGCTTAAAATAAATACGCTCATCAGGGAGCTGGACCATTGTATCGCCCAGCTTGCCGAGTAGCGGAAAAAAAGGATTGACAAAGCATGTCGGAAAAGCTAAAAATAAAGCTTTCGATCGCCGATAGGGTGTATCCCTTGACCATCGACCCCGCCCAAGAAGAGGGATTGCGAAAGGCCGCCAAGAATATAGAACAACTGGCGAAGAAATTCGAACAGAGTTACGCGGTGCGCGATAAGCAAGATGTCTTGGCCATGTGCGCCCTGCAATTTGCCTCGAAAATCGAACAGCGCGGCATCGATCAATCCGAAGGTTCCCAAGAAGCGACCCAACGTCTTGAGGCGTTGGATCAACTGGTGACCTCGAAGCTTGGCGACAGATAACGGATCGGCAACGGTTCCGAAATACGTTCTTTAAAATACAATTGGTTACTGCCCACATTGGTATTACCTTTTGACGAACTCAACACTACTTAATTTAAAAAGGGTGAGTTTAGGCCGTAAAAGCAGGCCCTACTTGTATAGGGATCCTTGATCGGTCTGTTAGCCCTAAACCTGTATACTGGAGTTTGTTCAAAACTTCTCCAATGTGGGCTTTTTTTATTCTGACACCGGTCAGGGACTACGCTACGGCGTAGGAATTTTTCACTCAATCTGGAACTTAAATGGATATAGCAACAATCATTATAGTAGGTATTATAGGACTGGCGGTCGGCTTTGCGATCGCCAAATTTATGGAAAAGGGCACGGCTTCAAAGACCACCGCCAATGCGAGGAAGGAAGCCGAGTCTATTTTAAAAAACGCCGAGACCGAAGGGGAAAGCATTAAAAAGGATAAAATATTCCAGGCCAAGGAAAAGTTTCTGGAACTTAAGGCGGAACACGAAAAGGTTATCATTGGCAAGGACAAGAAAATCAATGACGCCTTGAAACGTACGCGGGACAAGGAGTCGCAGGTGAGCAGCGAACTGGCGAAAAGTAAAAAGCAGAACGAGCGGCTGGATTCCAAAATGGGGGAGCTGACCCATAAGGAGGATATTCTGGAGAAAAAGCAAGCCGAGCTTGACAAGTTGCATTCCAAGCAGGTGCAGCAGTTGGAGACGATATCAGGCATGTCCGCCGATGAGGCCAAAGGGCAGCTGCTCGAGTCTTTGAAGGAAACGGCGAAGTCCGATGCTATGGCCTACGTGCAAAATACCCTCGAGGAAGCCAAAATGACCGCACAGCAGGAAGCCAAAAAGATTGTTATCAATACGATCCAGCGGATCGGCACCGAAGAGGCGGTCGAAAATTGCGTTTCCGTTTTCAATTTGGAATCCGACGATGTTAAAGGCCGGATTATCGGTCGCGAAGGTCGGAATATTCGCGCCTTGGAAGCTGCTACCGGAGTGGAAATTATTGTGGACGATACCCCAGATGCCATAATTCTCTCCTGTTTCGATTCCGTTCGCCGGGAAATTGCGCGTTTGTCGCTGCATAAGTTGGTGACGGACGGCCGGATACATCCGGCCCGCATCGAGGAAATCGTCAAAAAGACCGAGCGGCAAATCGAGCAGGAAATTGCGGAGGTCGGCAAGCGTGCCGTCATCGATTTGGGCATCCATGGGTTGCACGGGGAGCTGGTGCGCGCCGTGGGCCGTATGAAATATCGGTCCTCTTACGGACAAAATTTATTGCAGCACTCCCGCGAGGTCGCCAAGCTCTGTGGGGTGATGGCAGCGGAATTGGGACTCAATCCTAAGCTCGCCAAACGGGCCGGACTGTTGCACGATATCGGAAAAGTACCGAATACCGAGGCCGAGGTCGAAATTCCCCATGCTATTCTAGGGATGCAATGGGCGGAGAAATTCGGGGAGAAGCCCGATGTCTGCAACGCCATCGGCGCCCACCACGATGAAATCGAGATGAATACCTTGATATCGCCCATCGTTCAGGTCTGCGATGCCATTAGCGGTGCGAGACCGGGAGCGCGTCGGCAGGTGCTGGACTCCTACATCCAGCGATTAAAAGACTTAGAGGATATAGCTTTTGGATTCGGTGGAGTGCAAAAGGCCTACGCCATTCAGGCAGGGCGCGAACTTCGGGTGATGGTCGAAAGCGAAAAGGTCAGCGACGAAAAGGCGGCCGCGCTGTCGTTTGAGATTTCGCAGAAAATCCAGACCGATATGACCTATCCGGGGCAGGTGAAGGTTACTGTAATCCGCGAGACCCGGGCGGTGAATGTAGCGAAGTAGTCATAGAAAGGTTACCGTGACCGTATCCCTATAATCCAATCCCAATAAAGTCGAAGCTCCGCCTACAGTGTTGAGGTCGCTTTTGTAGATGGCCAATTCGATGTAGTTGGCGGAATTGAAAAGGGCCAAAAAGTCTCCCGGGCCCTTACGCTGTCCCTTTTCCAGATCGAAATTGATGATGTCGCTATATTTGTTGTGAATGTTCTTTATCTGGGTAGTCCGGGCGTTGATTTCGAAACTCCTTCCTTTACGGTACGCGTCAAAAAAGTTCTTGTGGATGTTGGTCACCACGTTCCCATAATTATCGATGTAGATGACGCTTCCGATAATTTTGTTTCCGTTGTCCGTTACGCTGGGTTTAAATTCCCGTAGTTCTTTCAGGGCATCGAAAGGTCTTCCGACCACTTCCAAGGTGCCCCCCCGCGCTAGGTGACAGGCGACCTTGACAAAGACGTCCATCATGGGGAATGAGCCTTGATCGGGATTGGGAATGTTGATTTCGACCACTTTCTCCGGCTTCTTTTCGGAAGTGATCAGTCCGATAACCCCGTTATTGGCCGTGATGAAATAATGCCCGTCGACCAACACTCCGATATGCTGGTTTTCGATGGTAGGTTCGGCATCGACGCCGACGAGATGGATGCTTCCCTCGGGAAAACTTTTATAGGAGTTTTCAAGGATATAAGCGCACTCCTGAATGTTAAAGGGTGCGATGTCGTGCGAAATATCAACGATTTGGGCATCGGCAAGCTCCTTATAAATGGTTCCCTTTAATGTACCTACAAAATGGTCTTTGAGTCCGAAATCCGTAGTCAGGGTTATGATTGCCATGCCACCTAATTGATATCTTTTTGATTGCTAAAACAGTTTCTCTAACTGATTTTTTGACTAAGTTTGTAATGAACCTTTAACATGTATTTTTGGGATTCAAAATGGAAGGTCCGTCAAATAGCATCCCAGAGATTCAAGGAACAAAACTAGAACAAATAAGCCAAACGAAAATAGATTCGCTGGCTTTCATTTTAAAAACACATTCTTTTTGAACGAACTCGTTTTAGAACTTACCGACATCAGCCCACGGGAATTTTTCGGGCAGCGCAACCAAAATATCGATCTGCTCAAAAAGTACTTTCCCAAGTTGAAAATCGTGGCGCGGGGAAGCAAAATCAAAGTGTATGGCGACGAGGCAAGGTTGGAGGAGTTCGAGCGCCGGTTCGACATGCTGACCGCACATTTTGCCAAATACAACCAGTTGGACGAGAACATTATCGAACGGGTGCTGACCAGCAATACCGCTGAGGATTATGAGGTGCCCGAGAACAGCGGGGAGACCTTGGTACACGGAGTGAACGGGCGGCTGATCAAGGCACGAACGGTCAATCAGAGAAAGCTGGTCGACGCCGCGAAGAACAACGATATGGTGTTCGCCATCGGTCCCGCCGGAACGGGCAAAACCTATACGGGAGTTGCCTTGGCGGTCAAGGCGTTGAAGGACAAACAGGTCAAGCGAATCATTCTGACCCGGCCCGCGGTCGAGGCCGGTGAAAATCTTGGATTTCTGCCCGGTGACCTCAAGGAAAAGCTCGATCCCTACATGCAGCCTTTGTACGACGGCCTTAGGGACATGATTCCCGCGGAAAAATTGTCCCATTTGATCGATACCGGAATTATCCAAATTGCTCCCCTTGCCTTTATGCGCGGGCGGACGCTGGATAACGCCTTTGTCATCCTCGACGAGGCCCAGAACACTACCCATGCCCAAATGAAAATGTTCCTCACCCGAATGGGCAAGAGCGCAAAGTTCATGGTGACCGGTGATCCAGGGCAGATCGACCTTCCCCGTAGAACGATATCCGGACTCAAAGAGGCCCTTTTGGTATTGAAAAATGTCGAGGGTATCGAAATCGTTTATCTTGATGACAAAGATGTTATTCGGCACAAACTGGTCAAGAAAGTTATCGATGCCTATAAAAAGATTGAGCATCAAGGGCAGTAAATTATGAAGAACACCATCACCGCAACCGATTTCAACTTCCCCGGCCAAAAAAGCGTCTACAAAGGCAAGGTTCGGGAAGTCTATACCCTGAAAAACGATGTACTGGTCATGGTAGCCACCGATAGGCTATCCGCTTTCGATGTGGTAATGCCGAAGGGAATTCCCTATAAAGGCCAAATTTTAAACCAGATCGCTACCAAAATGATGGCTGCCACAGTGGATATTGTTCCCAACTGGTTGACCGCCACGCCTGATCCCAACGTGGCAGTGGGCCGTGCCTGTGAACCCTTCAAGGTTGAAATGGTGATCAGGGGATACCTTTCCGGCCATGCGACCAGGGAATACAAAGCCGGAAAAAGAATGCTCTGCGGCGTGGAGATGCCCGAAGGCATGAAGGAAAACGACAAGTTTCCCGAACCTATAATTACTCCTGCTACCAAAGCGGCAAAAGGCGACCACGACGAGGACATTTCGAAGGAAAACATTCTGAAACGCGGCATCGTTTCCGAAGAAGATTATGGGCTGCTTGAAAAATACACCCGTGCCCTTTTCATAAGAGGTTCCGAAATAGCCGCCGAACGGGGACTCATTCTGGTCGACACCAAATACGAGTTCGGCAAGACAAAGGGCGGAGAAATCGTGCTCATCGATGAAATCCACACCCCGGATTCCTCCCGCTATTTTTATGCCGATGGCTACGAACAACGGCAAAACAGGGGAGAGGCACAGAAACAATTATCCAAGGAATTCGTACGCCAATGGCTCATCCAGAACGGATTCCAAGGGCTCGAAGGACAGACCGTACCTGAAATGTCCGACACTTACATCGAAACCGTATCCGACCGGTACATCGAGTTGTACGAAAATATTACCGGCGAGGCCTTTGTGAAAGGCGATGTTTCGAACATCCAAGAACGCATCCGACAGAATGTGATGGATTATTTGGCGAAATTCCAATAGAAAACCATCCACCGACATCCAACGTAACCATCCCGTGAATTGACTTATTTTTTCATTGGATAGGGCAACCATTGTAGCTATTATTCGATATATTTAGCCAAAATAATTTATATGGACACCAAGACAGATACGATAGAACAAGAAGCCATCAATACAGTGCGGGTACTCTCCGCGGACGCCGTTCAAAAAGCGGATTCAGGGCATCCGGGAACGCCTATGGCACTCGCTCCCATGGGGCATGTGCTGTGGACGGAAGCGATGAATTACAACGCCAAAAATCCCGAATGGGCCAACCGGGACCGGTTTATTCTTTCGGCCGGTCACGCCTGTATGTTACAGTACAGTTTTTTGTATTTGACGGGTTTCGGTCTTTCGATGGATGATATAAAGGATTTCCGGCAGCTGCACAGTAAGACGCCGGGGCACCCTGAATCGCACCTGACCGATGGGGTCGAAGTGACCACCGGACCTTTGGGACAAGGCTTCGCCAATGGAGTGGGATTCGCTATCGCACAAAAATATATGGCCGCCCGGTTCAACAAACCCGATTTCGACCTTTTCGATTACAAAATCTATGCTATCTGCAGCGACGGAGATCTGATGGAAGGCGTGGCTTCCGAGGCCGCATCCATGGCGGGCCACCTGAAGTTAGGTAATATGATCTATCTCTACGATGACAACCACATTACCATCGAAGGGGACACCGACCTGGCGTTCGACGAAAATGTCGGGGAGCGTTTCAGGGCCTACGGCTGGCACGTGCAGGAAATTTCGGATGGAAACGATTTGGAAGGGATTTCCGATGCCATTGAAAAGGCCAAAAAGGAAACCGATAAGCCTTCACTGATCATGGTGCGTACGGAAATTGGATACGGTAGTCCGAATAAAGTCAATACTTCCGGGGCACATGGCTCACCGCTTGGGGAGGACGAGGTACGCCTGGTAAAGGAAAATTTCGGGTTCGACCCCGATAAGAGCTTCGTGGTCTCGGAAGAGGTACTCGACCTGTACCGCAAAGCCGGTGAACGGGGAGCGGAAAAAGAGGAAGCTTGGGACAAGTTATTTAAGGAATACAAGAAAAAATACTCCGACTTGGCCGAGGAATATGAGTCCATTATGGACGGCCAGCTTCCCAAGGGATGGAAGGACAAGTTGCCCGTTTTCAAAGCCGGTGGCAATAAAATAGCTACCCGAAAAGCTTCGGGCAAGACTTTGAACGCTATCGCGGAATATTTACCCAATCTCATCGGCGGATCGGCGGATCTGGCCCCTTCGAACTCTACGAACCTGGACGATTATGATTCCTTTACCGCAAACCACCCCGAAGGACGCAATTTCCATTTCGGGGTTCGTGAGCACGCCATGGGGTCGGTGTTGAACGGTATGGCCCTGAGCGGATACCTTATTCCCTATGGAGGTACGTTTCTCATTTTTTCCGATTATATGCGTCCACCGATGCGTCTAGCGGCCATTATGCAGATTCGACCTATTTTCGTGTTCACCCATGACAGCATCGGCCTTGGGGAGGATGGCACGACCCACCAGCCGGTGGAACAATTGGCCGGTCTGCGCTCCGTACCCAACATGACGACTATACGCCCCGGTGATGCCAACGAGACCGCCCATGCTTGGCGCGTTGCCTTGGAACATCGTAGCGGACCCGTGTCCATTATCTTGACCCGTCAGGGTCTTCCCGTTATCGATCAGGATAAGTACACGACCGCGAACCATTTGGAAAAAGGGGCCTACACCCTTTCGGATTCGGACGGGAAACCCGAGGTCATCCTCATCGCGACCGGTTCAGAAGTGTCGTTAATCTTGGCGGCGCAAGAAAAGTTATCCGACGAGGGCATCAACGCCAGGGTAGTAAGCATGCCATCTTGGGAACTGTTCGAAAAACAGGATGCATCCTATAAGGAAGAGGTTTTGCCGAAATCCCTTCGCAGAAGAGTGGCCGTAGAAGCCGGTTCCCCCATGGGATGGCACCGCTACGTCACGGATGAGGGTATCGTTATCGGCATAGACAAATTCGGTGAATCCGCACCGGGCGGCGAACTGATGAAGGAATATGGTTTTAGTGTTGATAATGTGGTGAAGCAGGCGAAATCCCTTTTAAGCTAGACGCCCTATCATCAATAAAAATGGCCCCGTACCTGAAGAGGTACGGGGCCATTTTTTATGCTTTGAATTTTTTACAATTTTGCAATCGTAGCCCTGAGCATCCAGGCCATTTCTTCATGTTCTTGCATCAGTCCGGTAAGGAAATCTCCGGTACCCAAATCCTTGTATTCCTCTTCCACCTTCGGCACGTTGCCACGTATGGATTGAATGATGGCATCATGATCTTCCAACAAGGCTGCAATATAATCTTGACTACTGTTATCGCCCTCGTACTTCTCAGTGAGATGGGTCAGGTTCAAAAAGTCGCCCATGGTCGCCGGGGCATAATGGCCTACCTTTCGAATACGCTCGGCAACACTATCTGTAAATCTTTTGATATCATTGTAGTGCTCCTCGAAAAACTCGTGTTTGGTGTGGAAATCCATACCTTCCAGATTCCAGTGTGCGCGAAGGGTCTTGGTATACAGCAAAAATTCATCGGCCAGAAGTTTTGAGAGTACGTCGGCCACTGCTTGTCTATTTTCCTCTGAAATTCCTATGTTCGTTTTCATGTCGTTGTTATTTTTAATTCGTTCAAAAATACGATTTCAAGGCGATTTCGGTGAATGGCTTTGGTGCGAAAATTGTCTTTAACGGTGTTCGGTCAAGATTCCATCCACTCCTTGAATTCCGTGGCCTTGGCCTTGCTCACTACAATCCGTTCCTTACTGACCGGGTCAACGATTACAATAAGTTTCCCGTTAAAGTAGGATTTGATTTTTACAATGGATTCCCGGTTGACGATAAATTGTCGATTGGCCCGGAAGAAAAGTTTAGGATTCAATTGCTCATCGATGTCTTCAAGCTTCTCGTCGATGGCGTAGGATTTGTTCTTCGTCGAAACAGCTCTTACCACACCGGAATCGATTTGAAAATAGGCGATTTCTTCCGTTTTTAGGGGGATGAACTGGTCGCGGTGGCTTACCAAAAAGGTAGTTTTGTATGATTGCTGTCGGTTTTGTACCAGATCAAGTAGTCCTTTAACTTGCCGGTCTTCCAATTTTTTTCCGTGATTCTGCACCTTGAACTGCTTCAGGGCGTCAGTTAGCTCGTCCTTATCAATCGGTTTTAATAAATAATCTATACTATTGAACTTGAAGGCTTTAAGTGAATATTGGTCATAGGCTGTGATGAAGATGACCGGAATGTCGATGTTCGCCCGCTCGAAAATCTCGAAAGAAATACCGTCCGCCAGATGAATGTCCATAAACACGAGTTCGGCTTCATGGGGCTTAGAGAAAAAAGCTACCGATGCCTTGACGGAATCCAGTACCTGTAGGATTACGATACTGCTATCTATGGATTTCAGCATGTAGGCCAGGTTGTCGCTGGCGGCCAATTCATCCTCTATAATCAATACCTTCATAAAATTTAAATTCCTGATGAGCTTACAACAGGCTGTCGGGCCAAGGGTAGTTCGACCGCAAATATATTGTTTTCGACACGTACCTTCACCTCCTTTTTAAGCAATAGCACGTATCTCTTTTTAAGGTTCAGCAATCCGTTTTTGGTACCTTCCTTTAAAACCGAACGTGGCTGGATATGATTTTCAACATAAATGGTGTCTGCTTTGGAATAAATATGAACGTGCAGCGGATGTGTCGTCGATATTTCGTTGTGTTTGACCGCATTTTCCACCAACAACTGCAGCGCCAAGGGTGGAATCCGTTGGTCAAGGTGCCGATCGGCAATATCGATCTTAATGGAAAATCGATCTCGGTACCGTGCGCTGATCAAATGGGTATAGCTATCGGTAAATTTCAATTCATTTTTGACGGAGACCAAGTCACTTTCGCCGCTCTGTAGGATGTATCGGTACATATAGGACAGTTCTTTCACGAATTGTGTAGCCTTTTCGTTCTCACGGATAAGGGAAGTCAACGAATTGAGGGAATTGAACAGAAAATGGGGGTCGATCTGATTTTTAAGGGCCATCAGTTCGTTCTGTAAACTCTGCTGCTTGAGATGTTCGTTCTCTATACGGCTTTCCTGTTGGTCGGTCTGCAGGCGTAAAATCCTACCGATAAAAAATAGGGCGATCAGTAAATTGACATAGGTGAAGTTCAAAAATCGGTTGTCCTGCTCATTGATTTCGGTATCCAATAAAATAGGATATAAAAATTTGAAAAGACCCAAGGCGGCCAATAGAATTGCGATATTGACCAGCACCAGAACGAGCATTCTAATCTTGGTGGACCAATCAAATCGGGCATACCCAATGTTTGCGTTCAGTTCCAATACCGCCCAGGAAAACAGGAAGAAAAATATCAGGCGATAGGCCAGATCGATCATCCAGGTCGGAGAGAAACCAAGGTCGCCTTGGCTGATCATTTCGTATAAGAAGATGGTGTTGGGAAGGGATGCCAGTATAGCAATCAGCACGGCTATCTTGATAATTGCGGATTGCTTGACGTGTTTTAGGGCCATTACGGCTTGTGTTTGTCTTAGTTTCAAATGTACAAATTATGATTACAGGATGCTGGCAAAAGGATGTTTTCCGC
>JBAUIP010000549.1:0-1523 GCA_049683055.1 Pricia sp. | reverse complement strand
CCAAGGATTTATTTTTCAGCGTATCGGACTGGCCGTTGAGCTGCAACGAGAGAAATAGTATCATTGGGATACACGCTTGAATCCTTTTCATATCCTAGAGATTATCGAAGTTTTTGCGTAGCCCCATAAACAGTTTTTCGAAGAGCGTGGTTTCCTCAAGGACGATGTCGCAGTGGCCCGATAGGGTTCCCTTGCCGCTCAGCTTACCTTTCAGATTATTGGCCGTGGAATCAATACTTACATAGGCCGGATAGTATAAATCATCCGTTTTTTTTGGCGAAGCCGATATTTCCGTAAGGGTACCTTCTAAAATACCCCATTCCTCGAACGGAAAGCTGTGGAGCTTGATAATTACTTTTTGGCCTATTCGGATGTTGCCGGCATTGTGTATTGGGATTTTTAAAATTCCGACCGGAGTGGATTTTTTATTAGGAAGGATTTGAAACAACTCCTCTCCCTCTTCGACCCATTGATACTGTGAGCGAACATCCAAAAAGGATACCCTGCCATCGACTGGACTGATCACGAGATTCTTTTCCTCCCATAAAGCTATTTCCGATAACACCCTCATCGATGCAATCTCCATCTGTGTAAAACGGCCCTCGAATTTTTCATTTGTGAGGTAGGTATCGGTAACATAATCCGAATTTAGTTGGTCTACTTCCTGACGGCTCCGATTATATTTAAGTTGTGATTCTTCCAGTTCCGATTTTGAGATGACTCTTTTTTCATAGAGCGTTTCCATCCTTGAATGATTGCGGGCGACCAAGTCATTTGTGTGTTTTGCCGTTTGCAAACGTTTAAAAATGTTGGAAAAAGCATCATTTCGTAAGGCTCTGACCGAATCATCCATGAGGTTTGCCATGGTGCTTCCGTAAAACTTTTCTATCGTTTTCACGCTATGGTAGGCATCCAAATATTCGCTGTACGCCCCATGTAGTGAAGCGATGGAGACTGGCTTGGCGTATCCTAGCTCTTCCGGTGTCGATCTTTGGGCAACCGCCATCTTGACCGCTCTTAAGTCATTATGCTTAGCGGACGTGTCGAACTCGGCCAAAATCTGACCCGAGTATACGGAATCACCGGGATAAACCAGAAATTCGGCGATTTGGCCGACTCGTTTCGTTTTTAGGATAATAGGAGGTGATGTGGGCCTTACCTCGATCTGGGCTTCCAGAACGTCCCTGTACCCTATAATAAGAGAGGCAAAGAAAACGATTCCCAAAATACCCGCCACCAATTGTATTCCAATGCTGGTAAGCTTTCCCGGAGGTCTTCCCAAAAAATCCTTTTTATCGAACTCCATATTATAACTGGTTGGCGATTAGTCCGTAGTAATGACCTTGACTAGCTAAAAGCGCGTCGTGGGTCCCTTGTTCCAAAACCCCGGTCGAATCAATGACTACAATATTTTCGGCATTTCGTATCGTCGAGAGCCGGTGGGCAATGGTGATGACGGTTCTATCCCGAAAGAAGGTTCCAAGGTTGGCGATTATCCGTCTTTCGTTTTCCGAGTCCAGGGC
>JBAUIP010000548.1:0-11513 GCA_049683055.1 Pricia sp. | reverse complement strand
TGCCTATGTGATTCCCAAGGACCAAAAAAACTACCGTCTGGTCAAGGCCATGTTCGAGAAACGAACCACCTTTAAGGACAGTATTTTTTATGATGTCTCCGCTTGGACCCTTCCCCTGGCCTTTGATCTGGATTTTACGGAGTGGAAATCCCTTGGCATCGCTGGGCCTGAAGTTACCGAACTTTCCGAGTTGGGCGGCAGTATCGACGCCCAAAGCGATTATGCCTACCTTTTTGAATGGAATGAATACTATACTCCCAAGGCCCTAAACCTGATAACGCAAAAGGGTCTGCGCGCCAAAGTCGCCAAATCGTCTTTTACCCTTAATGAAAAAGAATATGGTTTTGGTACCATTATGGTTCCCGTACAAAACCAATCCCTTGATCCTGCCGAACTTCACGAGTTTCTACAAGACGTCGCCCAAGACAGTAAAATACAAATCGATGCAGTAAGTACGGGCTACGCCCAAGGTATCGACCTTGGCTCCAATGACTTTGACCCCATTGAAAAACAAAAGGTCGCCATGTTAGTGGGCAACGGAGTGCGCTCTTATGACGCCGGTGAAATTTGGCACCTTTTCGACACCCGCTACGACATGAACATCACTAAAATCGATATGGAGTATTTTGATTCCGTCGATTTGGACGAGTATACTGATTTAATTGTTCCGAGTATGTACGGTGACGCACTATCCGAAAAGCAATCCGACAAATTGAAGGCCTGGGTCAAACAAGGTGGCACCCTTATCGGATACCGCGGCATAGCGGAATCTTTCGAAAAAAACGGATTGATGGACTTGGCATTCAAAAAGGATACTTTAGTCGCCCAGAATATCAGCTTTGAACAGAAAAATAATTTTGATGGGGCCCAGGTCACCGGAGGTGCCATTTTCGAGGCCCGGCTGGACCTATCGCATCCTATCAACTACGGTTACAAAAATGATAGATTGACATTGTTCCGCAACACCAATGTCTACATTGAGCCGGACGAGGACAGCTATAATAATCCGATCCAATACACCGACAATCCGTTAATGAGCGGTTACATTTCGGAGGAAAACTTGGAGCTTTTAAAAAACAGCGTTCCCTTTCAGGTACAACGGATGGGGAAGGGCCGGGTAATGGCGTTCACCGACAATACCAACTTTAGGGCTTTTTGGTACGGCACCAACAAGTTATTGATGAATGCCATCTTTTTTGGGGATTTGATGTAGGCCTTCCGGGTGCTGTAGACATTCCAGTTGCTGAGGACATTCCAAGCGCTGTGGGAAGTCAGGGCGTTGAATTTATGCCCCATCTCATGAACGCTCGTTCTATGTCTCTAGAGGCCTCAATACAAATTTAGAGATTCAACCCCGACTCACGTAAATCCGGTTTAACAAGAAAATTCCTATGATTACGAACAGGGAGGGGATTGTGCTCCAAAAAACGGCAAGTATCACAAAAAGAGCCACATAATATATAGGATAGAACAGCAAAGCAAACCCAAATCTCAGGGTCGCGGTAAACTCCGGTTCCCAAACTTTGGGTTTGACCCAAAGATTCCAGAGGACAAGAACCGGGAAGTTAAGTAAGATAAAAATCGCTTTCAGGACAACTCCTCCAACCCCTTTGATGGGAGCGCTTTTCAAAGACGTTTCACTAGGTTCCTTCCGGTTCCCTTGGCGCAAACGTATCGCTTTTATGGCCGCATTCGTTTCCAGTGGATTGAGATAATTTACTTCCAGAGCATCCAATTTTTGAATCATCGTGCCATAATCTGCCCCGTCTCCAACATGGGTGGTCAAAGCCTGTAAATGCTTTGAAACAATACCTTTTAATCTATCTACGGAGCTTTTTTTGTCGTTTGGGTCATATAGACCGTTAACCTGAATACTTTGCCCGTAATTCAGGGTCACCTTATCTGGAAATCCGTCGTTTTTTAGGTAGTTCAGGCCCACGGGCACGACATAGATTTCCTGATTGGGGGCTTGATTTAGGGCTTTGAATAATATCCGAGTAAAGCCTTTGCTCAAGGGACGCACGCGGCGCTCTCTATTGTGGTTCCCTTCGGGAAACATGACTATCGCCTGATTTTTCCGAAATAACCGGGTGCACCTTTCGAATACTGCTTGATTTTTACCAAGCGAGTCACGCCCATCGCGTATACGGTAGATGGGCAGCATCTGCAAAAAGGTGAAGAATCTTTCAAGGGTCGGATTTTTGAACACATCCGATCGGGTGAGGAAATACGGTTTGCGACGGCAGTCGGTTACGATGAGCAGAACATCCATCAGGGCACCTTGATGATTGGGCAAAAAGAGTACCGGCTTGTCTTTTGGTACATTTTCTAACCCTGAGATTTTTATCCTTCCATAGTAAAGGTGTAGCCCGGACTTGATCCAGAGCTTAAGTAACCGATATGCTAGATTCTTCAAAGTCTTGGTTGGAGATTGTAATTACGGGTTCATTGAAAATCAACCTTTACAGCAGGCGAACAATTTTACCATTTTATTCCTGGTTCGAGTTGCTTTCGGACTCCCCTTGGGGTCTAGGTCAGGGTCAGGATATTCTCAACCCATTGATTACAGAGGCTTCCGGTTCCAATAAAATAACATTCTTGCCGTCGACCGCGCCCAAGATAAGGCATTCGCTCATAAAGTTCGCAATCTGTTTTTTGGGGAAGTTGACCACGGCGATGACCTGCCTGTTCAAAAGCTCCTCCTTATTGTAGCGTTCGGTAATCTGGGCGGATGACTTTTTGATGCCGATACCCTTCCCGAAATCCACATGGATTTGATAGGCAGGATTACGGGCTTGCGGAAAATCGTCCACTCTGATTATAGTGCCGACCCGCATTTCAATTTTGGCGAAGTCGTTCCAGGATATAGTGTCGGACATGGTATCGGTTTTTCGGATGTAATTTATGGATAAACCTTCGCTAACAGTTGCTCTTGTTCGAAAATAAGGACTAACAGACCATTTTACAATACCCCAATAATTTTCTTACAGCCTATTTTATCGCTCAATGTCCTCAAAATTTTGAACCGTAATCTTACGTGCTCAAGAATTTTGCGTGAAAAATCGACCTCTGTAATCCGAACGTTTTATTTCAAAACAGTCTCAAAGATCGCAAAGAATACCCCAAGATGCATTATCTTTAAAATCCATCAAAAATTACACTGTGAAAACTAGCCATAGATTATACCAGTAGGATGTCGGAGAATCGTTATGGCAGTTTCGCTAAAAACTCAGTAAACCAAAAGATAGGATCATGTCGAGAACACCCAGTACTATGCTTCCCCTTGGAACTAAAGCCCCCGAGTTCAGTCTTGAGGATACCGTAACGGAAAAAACCATCAACCTGCACGAGATGAAGGGCGACGAGGGTACGGTCATCATGTTCATTTGTAATCACTGTCCCTTTGTAAAGCACGTCAATCCTGAAATCGTTCGGGTGGCCCAAAAATATCAGGACAAGGGCGTAGGTTTCATCGCCATTTCGAGCAATGATGTTGAAAATTATCCACAGGATGCGCCCCATCTCATGAAGGAAAATGCCAAGCAGGAGGGATACACCTTTCCGTATCTTTACGACGAAACCCAAGAAGTGGCACAGGAATATCAGGCCGCATGCACTCCGGATTTCTATCTTTTCGACGCGGACCTAAAATTGGTCTATCGCGGACAATTGGACGATTCGCGCCCCGGCAACGACCTTCCCCTGAACGGAAAGGATTTGCGGAATGCCATCGATGCCCTACTATCTGGCAAGGAAATCGACTCTGACCAAAAGCCGAGTATCGGCTGTAATATCAAGTGGAAATAATAAGAACCTTAAGCGGCAAGTTGGCCTTTAGCAGGAAGAATGAATGCGCTTAGCCAGCCCTCTTCACCAGCGTTTTTATTGCCACCTCTCCTCAAGCGATAGATATCCCTCAAAGCCAATCTTTTCTTTTCAAGACGCTTTCGATATGCGCAAAATGATGGCTGCCATGCCACGCGTAATGGCCGAGATTCTTGTCCAAAGGCACTTCGATTTCGCTATCGGGATGGATGAAGGTTTGTTTAAATGCTTCCGGGGACAGTCCTTTCAATAGATACACCAACTTAGCGTGGACAGCCACCAGATGGTCGAGCGAAAGGGCAATGGGAGCGGATTTGGCATCGAAGAGATCGGACCATCCCTTTTCGTCGTAAGCTTTGATGACCGGCCGGTCTTCGGTCAAGGCCCATTTGAAACGGGCGTAACTGTGGTGATGGCTGTCCGCAATATGATGTACGGTCTGGCGAACCGTCCAACCTCCGGGGCGGTACGGGGTATCGAGTTGCTCCTTGGTCAGGTTTTGGACCAGAGTCCTCAAACGCCCGGGCAAATTTTCCAGTATTTCGATCCATTCCCTGATTTGCGCATCCGTGATTTCATCGGGTGCCTCAAACTTTCCGATCGGGTATTTCAGTTTTTCAAGCTCTTCGTTCTCCATAAAATAAAAATAACGCAACTTGTTCGGACTTGTAGCATTAGAGCCTGATTTTTATTCAAAATCGGTCCGATTCAAATACGAGACCCACAAAACCCATGACTAAACTTTAGTACATTTTTAACCTTGCACCCATGGGATATCCTCTTTAATCTACTAGATTTATAGACTTTAATCATAACCCTAAAAATACATTACAATGGCAACAATAAGATTGGGCGACAAGGCCCCCGATTTTACAGCGGACAGCTCTACGGGAAAAATCAATCTATATGATTATCTCGGGGATAGCTGGGGAATTCTTTTCTCGCATCCGGCGGATTTTACACCGGTCTGTACCACCGAACTTGGCACCGCAGCCAAATTCAAAGAGAAATTCGACAAGCGCAATGTGAAAATGCTTGCCCTAAGCGTTGATGGCGCGGCTTCCCATTCCGAATGGATAAAAGATATCAACGAGGTTCAAAATACCACGGTCAACTTTCCGATCATTGCGGATGAGGACAAGAAAGTCTCGGACCTATATGATATGATCCATCCCAATGCGGACAACAATCTGACAGTTCGCTCGGTATTCATTATCGCGCCCGACAAGACGGTAAAACTGACATTGACCTACCCTGCCTCCACCGGCAGAAATTTTTACGAACTGTTGCGCGTTATCGATTCGCTACAGCTGACCGCATACCACAAGGTAGCGACCCCAGCAAATTGGGAGCACGGTGACGATGTGGTGGTAAGTCCCTCTATTTCTACGGATGACGCCAAGGAAATGTTCGAAAAAGGGGTCAAGGAAGTCAAACCCTATCTGAGGATGACGCCGGATCCTACCGCGTAATTTCAGTTATCGTGCCGAAACAACCGAATCATTGAGCGCTTGAAGTTTTAATAACTTTTCTGAGAACCCGAGGAGGAGTTTAAAATTTTTCTCCATAAGTTTTTGGAATTTCAGGCATTAAGGAAAGTTAGTCTTTCCCGCACTCGGCACACAAGATTTTGTAAAGCCCTGCATTTCGATGTAGGGTTTTTCAGTTTATAGTTGTTACTGAATTGAAAGCACAAGGATGGCCGATACCATCATCCTATAAAGCTAAACCACAAAATTGACCACTATGAAAAACCAAAACCTTTGCCTAATCCTTTTCTTAGGAATTATACTACAAAGTTGTTGGCCGACCACCGGCCCGATGGATGACGATTTTGTTCAAGCGGAATCCCGATACGAACCGGTGGTCATGGACCGGTCAGTGTTCGAAAAATCCGTGGTGCTGGCGAATTCCCTATCCATCGGCACCTCCGGAAAAATTTATATTAAAGACAATCTGCTCTTTATCAACGAGGTCAAAAAGGGTTTCCATATTTATGACAATAGCGACCCGAGCAGCCCGAAGGCCATCCGATTTTTAGCCGCACCGGGGTCGACCGATCTCGCCATCCGCAACGATATGGTCTACATCAACCAGGCCCGTGACCTGATTGCGGTAGAATATGATGGAGCTAAAAATTCGATTTCGCTAACCAAACGTATTCCCGATACCTTTCCGGAAATGCTGTCCCCCGATGGATTTTTTCCGTTCGACCTGCCTGAAAATAGCGTAGTCGTCGATTGGAAACTGAAAGACTAAGCGGATATTTTTCTCGGCGGGCCGCCATAGCTTGGTTTGGCCATTGATGGAAAGCCTGGGAGCCGCAAAGATCATTTGAGTGTCGAGTAGTCCAAAAATGGAGACGTGGTCAAGTGGGAATCCCGTAACTGAATTACAACTTTAGATTTTAAAACCAGACCAAATGAAAGCAAATACATTTTATTCTTCCACTGTCGCCGTCTTTTCTTCGAGGCATATTCCATCTTTTGGACTCTATCTAGCTTTGGCCATTATCGGCTCCCTTTTGCTGATAGGCTGCGCGTCGGACACCTCCGATGCGGCGCAGGCCCCGACCACCGATGGCCAGGGCGGTTCCTTGGCCCGTTTTGCCTTGAAGGGCGACTATCTGTACACGGTCGATGACGCCAACCTGAATGTTTTCAGCATTACGAACGGACGGGAACCAGTCAAAACAAACTCCGTTTCGGTGGGATTCCGCATCGAGACCCTTTTCAGTTATAAGGATTACCTGTACATAGGTTCCCGCGACGGCATGTTCATTTACGGGCTAGAGCGTCCGGAATTTCCTACCCAACTCTCCAGCGTACAGCACTTTACCGCCTGTGACCCCGTGGTGGCCAACGATACCCACGCGTTCGTCACCTTACATTCGGAGACCTTTTGCGGTAACAATATCAACGTGCTCGAAGTGTACGATGTCACCGATGTGACGAATCCCATGTTGCTGAATTCCAGAAACCTGGCCTATCCGAAAGGGCTCGGACTGTACGGCAACTATCTGTTTGTATGCGATGACGAAATCAAGGTGTTCGATGTAACCGACCCTACCGACTCCCAATTGGTGACCTCGCTGAACCGTAGTGCTTTCGATGTGATTATTTCAAACAATCTCTTGATTGCCATTGGGGAATCGGGACTCTACCAATACCAGCTTTCCATAGATGCAGATACCGGGGTCAAGGCCACCGAATTGAGCACTATTGCTATTTAGAGATTTTTGAGAGGATTCTTTTAGAAACTATTTTGAAAAGCCTCGATTACTTTCCTATAGTGTCTTATTCGCTACAGAAAACTTTCCTTTTTTGATCGGCCCTCTTCCGAAAAGAGGATGCTATAGCAATCTTAAGAAATTTCCCGAATAAAAAATGCTATCCTGCCAACTACACAGAGAATAATACTTTTCGTACAAATTCCATAGGTATACCTGCATCCTCTCTTTACATTGCGGCGTCTTACAAATCATACATATACCTACTTCTTCCCCTAGCTTATTTTGACGGTTTCCGTTTGGATGCCATTACTTCCCCCGGTCAATCCCGCTATGTCCTTAGCTGTGTAACCTTAAATTTTATACCATGAGTAAGCGAAGAGAGAATGCCTTTGCGACAAGGCAATTGGCCAACAAAACTGCGAAGTACAGGCCACATCCGAAGAACATCAACAATGACGACGAGCAGAAATTCCGGCATTGCGATGCCCCTTTTAAGCCGTCGCACCTAACGAACTTCACCAAGGGACTGCCCCATGATTATGATACGGGACTCATCTCCAATCCCGACCATTTTCAGTATTTCGTCAGGGCCATCGATAGTGGGGATTTCCGGGATTTTAGGGATACGCCACTCGGATTTGCCGAAAACTGCCTGGGCCATGTCTGCGATACGGACCATCTGGATTGGAAATCGGACAAGGCCAAAACCTCAGGCGACGGGGGAGGCAACGTACCCATTCGCGCTTGGGAAAGCCAAAGTGCCGGAAATTCCTACGATTTGGAAGGTCCCGATGCACAGGCCGTTACCATGCCGCCCGCTCCCAAATTAGGCAGTGCGGAACTGGACGCCGAAATGGCGGAAATCTACGCACAGGCCCTTTTGCGTGACACACCCTTTAATGCCATGACCCCGGGCGTCACGGGGATCGGCAGCGGAAAAACAAAATCCGATATTTCGACCCTCACTACTTTGGATGCGCTAGACACTAAAAAAGCGGATGTCGAAACCGTGAAGGAATATACCGACGCGCTGAACGGGCTAGATTGGTTCAAGCCGGATGTACCACTGCGGTTGAATCTCCAAGAGACTATACGAAGAAGGGATAACACCCAGCTACCGGCCAATGCCTTTCGGGGCATCGCGCCCGGAGACGAAATCGGTCCGTATATTTCGCAGTTTTTGCTGGCGGGTAACAGTGGAATCAACGGTAGCGGCGGAAACGGTCCGGAGCGGAGTCCCTCTGAGGGATTCATTTCCTACGGTTCCGCCTCGATCGACCAGCGGGTACGGGTTGCGACCATAGGCAAGGATTACCTGACGGATTGGGACGAGTGGTTCGATGTTCAGCGAGGGGCCGATTTCAGGGGATTGGAGACGTACGAAGGTTCTCCGAAAAGACGGTTTATCCATACTCCTAGAGATTTGGCGACCTATGTGCATTACGATGCCCTGTACCAAGCCTACCTCAATGCCTGCCTGCTGATGTTGGGCAACGGAGTACCCTTCGATCCGGGCATCCCTTTTCAGGAAGGCGACAATCGCGATCACCAACAAGGTTTTGCCCATTTCGGCGGACCGCACATTTTATCATTGGTCACCGAAGTGGCCACCCGGGCGTTGAAAGCGGTACGTTTCCAAAAATACAACGTACATCGAAGGGGCCGACCCGAAATGTTGGCCGCACGTATCCACAAAGCGGACGACCTGAAGGAGATGGCACCGATACTTTCCAAAATGAAGGATAGGCTCGACGCTTCCGGCATCTTAACTAAAGTCGAGGCAGCCAACGGGGCGGATAATTTTCTACTGCCCATGGCTTTCTGCGAAGGGTCGCCGATGCACCCCTCGTATGGGGCGGGCCATGCTACGGTAGCCGGGGCCTGCGTCACTATTTTAAAGGCATTCTTCGACCACAAACATCCGTTGAACATTGTGCCGGTCGAAGATACGCAGCAAGAGGTATTGGACCTTCTGGAAAGCATCGCTCCCGGGGTTACGCCGAAATCCTGCAACCTGGCCTACGTCTCGGTACAGGAAGGTTCGCAGCTCGATATCGTTCCGGTTCTCGATCAAGAATGTGAATTGGCCAAACTGACGGTCGAGGGCGAACTCAATAAATTGGCCTCGAACATCGCTATTGGTCGAAACTGGGCCGGCGTCCATTATTTCACTGATTATTACGAATCCCTATTGATGGGCGAGGAGATTGCCATCGGCATCCTCGAGGAACAAAAGTTGACCTATAGCGAGAATTTCTCGATGACCCTGGCCAAGTTCGACGGTACGACCATCCGAATTTGATTTGTTTCCCTGAGAAGTTTGGCATCCGAAGATAGTACGATCGGATTTTCCATCGGATCCGAGCTTCAAGGGACAATACCAACCATTCAAAAATCCCTTTGCAATTTGCAAGGGGATTTTTACTTGGTAAATGAGAGGAAATAGCCACAATATTTTTAACTTGTAGGATGCAATCCAATGATAATCACATCCACCGGAACAGCGATTCCCGATAGTGAGAATCCTGATAGAAGTAAAAAATCCCGACAGCATGAGAAGAAATACTTCCGAAAGCGGTACGAGTGGAAAGAGCCGAAATCCTTTGGGAAAATCCGATACACATTCGACCTATTCTTTATTTCACGGAACTGGATTCTGGACATTTAGCACTTCAGGCATCAAATCATTCCTTTTTTTGTCCGCTCTTGCCGTGCTCCTTGGCAGTTGCGTAAACCTTCGTCATGTCAATGAATTCTCGGCAACATCGGTTGAGAGCATCGGGCAATATGAGAAAATTCCCGTGAACTTTTCGGAAATCTGTCTTCAGGATTGCCGGCAAGAACACATCCGCAATTATGAAATCCAAACCACGGATTGCGATTGCACCCAAAACCAAAAGGCCGATAGTATCACCCGAATCATGTACGAAGCCGCCCGGGATTACTTTCAAGGTCTCTCAGAAATCAGCCAAAACGAGCTGACCGAGTACAGGACGGATGATTTTACACAAGCCTTGACCAGCGGGAATTTTGGTCCCCTTAAACTGAACGAATCCGACGTAAAGGCCTATTCGGACATATCGACGCTTTTGATGCGCGCATTTACCGATGGCTTCCGAAGGAAAAAGATTAAGGAGTATGTGGCCCAAGCTCACGGCCCCCTCCTTAAGCTACTCGAATTTTTAGAA
The DNA here is from genome assembly GCA_049683055.1 of Pricia sp. Classification (GTDB taxonomy): domain Bacteria; phylum Bacteroidota; class Bacteroidia; order Flavobacteriales; family Flavobacteriaceae; genus Pricia. The sequence goes on along the minus strand of JBAUIP010000548.1, from coordinate 1,268 downwards.
CTGAACCTTGCCGGAAACCTTCACGGAAAACTGGAGGTACAAAAAGGGTCATTAAAAAATTTCTATTTTGACTTCATTAAGGACAAAAACCTATCCGACTACGAACGGACGAAGTTTGCGGAGGACTACTTCCATAAAGTTTCGGAAATCGAAGCCCATCAGCAAGAGTTGGATGCTTACGCCAAAGTGCTTGGGGAAATCGGGGATGGCCATACAGCATTATACAATAATGTCAGTAACATGACAGATGATGAAGTTCGAAGGGAACTAGGCCGATATAGCAACCAGCTGTCCCGTACCGCGTCGTCGATACAAAGAAGGTGAAAAATGAAAAATCTAAAATCATATCAGGTCAAGGAATTGGCGGACAACCTTTTACGTATGACCAACGAACTCGGCAACTATCGCTACACGAATTTCGATAAGCTGTCGGAAACGGAAAACCGGCGTATCAAAGAACTCCACGATCGATTGCTCTCGCACACGACCGAACTGTACACCAAATCGGCCGTTTTGGTGATGGATGATGTAAAGACCTCCCTTGAGCAAATAGAGACCGTCACCCAAGAAACCCTACAGCTCTTTAAAAATTTGACCGGCGTACAAAAGGTACTGGACCGTGCCACTTCCATTTTGACCCTAGCCAGTTCAATCATAGCTTTAGATCCAAAGGGTATCACTTCTTCGATTAAAAGTCTTTTATCGCCCCTCGTTTGAACGTTTGATGTTCCTACTTCGCTTAAGCCTAGTTTTTCCGTTTCTCGCCTAAGGTGCAGCCTGTTCCTCGCCAACGGCGGGCGCCTTTTAAATATAACTTCCAAAAAACCACTTGTTTAAATAATTAAACCCTATATTTGCGCTTTAATTTAATTTTTAATTTTTTTGTATTATGAGTAGAGGAACAGTAAAATTCTTCAATGATTCCAAAGGTTACGGTTTTATCACTGAAGATGGTTCAAGCGAAGATCACTTTGTACACATTTCTGGTCTTATCGACGAGATTCGTGAAGGTGATGTTGTAGAATTTGAACTACAACAAGGTAAAAAAGGATTAAACGCCGTTAATGTGAAAGTAATTGACTAGGTAACGATTTAACTTTTTTATAGTATAAGCCCGAACATGTAGTTCGGGTTTTTTTATGTCAATTTATTTCATTTAGCACGCTGACGCAACCTTTCAACCCAAATCGCATCTATTCTTAGACATCACTTTATACCTAACTGCATGCGTATTTTAGTAGCCATCTTCATCCTCTTGCTGATTATCA
>JBAUIP010000547.1:0-2019 GCA_049683055.1 Pricia sp. | reverse complement strand
GCGACCGTACAGGATGCGGCCCGCGAGAAATCGGAGCTGATCATCTTTGGGGAAGCCCTACTCCCCGGATACCCCTTTTGGCTCGCCCTGACCGGTGGCGCCCAATGGGATACCCAAATCAACAAGGAACTCCACGCCCACTACGCCCGAAACGCCATCCAAATCGAGGCCGGGGAACTCGATGGAATCTGCCGGCTCGCCAAGGAACACAAAATCGCCACCTACCTAGGAATCATCGAACGTGCCCGAAACCGTGGCGGGCACAGCCTCTACTGCTCCCTAGTCTATATTGACCCAAACGGCGAAATCAAATCCGTTCACCGAAAGCTACAGCCCACCTACGACGAACGCCTCACTTGGGCCCCCGGCGACGGCAACGGCCTGCAAGTACACCCGCTCAAACAGTTCATCTTAGGCGGACTCAACTGCTGGGAAAATTGGATGCCCCTGCCCCGTACCGCGCTCTACGGCCAAGGCGAAAACCTTCATGTCGCCGTCTGGCCCGGCAGCGACCACAACACCAAGGACATCACCCGATTTATCGCCCGCGAATCGCGCAGCTTCGTCATCTCGGTCTCCTCGCTCATGAAAAGGGAAGATTTTCCGGCCGGGACCCCGCATTTGGATGCCATTCTGTCCGAAGCCCCCGAGGTACTGGCCAACGGAGGCTCGTGCATTGCCGGCCCCGATGGCGAGTGGCTGGTCGAACCCGTTCTCCATGAAGAAGGATTGATTTACCATACATTGGACTTCCATCGCGTCTATGAAGAACGCCAGAATTTTGACCCGGTCGGACACTATTCCCGACCCGACGTAACCAAGCTGATGGTCAATCGAGAGCGGCAATCCAGTGTGGAGTTCTCGAAGTAATTACCTCTAAAAGTACCAGCTGCACAGATTGATCTGAGAACGGGTATTTTAATGGAATAACTCCCGAGGTTCCGTCAACATCCAAATCCCTTTCCTACCTTTGCCAAAATTGAAACCATGAGCCGATCGGAGTCCAATAAATCAAGCAAATCATCGAACAGGTCGAAATCGGATGGCGGCAAAAGGGCATCCGGCCGGCAGGGCGGTAATTTTCGGAAAAAAAGATACTCGCGCGGAAATGCCCCGATCAAAGGTAACGGGAATGCGTCTTTGCAGGGCGACCGGAAGGCTTCGCAAAGCCACCGGGGCGGTCAACCTTCGAACGACCCTAATTCCATCCGCCTGAACAAATACGTCGCCAATTCCGGCGTCTGCTCCCGTAGGGAAGCCGATGTGATGATTGCGGCGGGAAGCGTGACCGTCAACGGAAAGCCGGTGACCGAAATGGGACACAAAGTGAAGCGCTCCGATGAGGTGCGGTTCGACGGGCGGTTGCTGGATCCCGTCAAAAAGGAATACGTACTGCTCAACAAACCTAAGGACTTCACCACCTCGACCCGGAACGAACAAGGCCACCGAACGGCGGTCGGACTCATATCAAAGGCCACCAAGACCGAATTGAAGCCCGTAGGAAAAATGGGCAGCGACGCAACGGGATTAGTACTCTTTACCAATGACGGGGAATTGACCAAACGCCTGAACAGCCCCAAAAATGGATTCCGGAAACTGTTTCACATCGAGTTGGACAAACCGCTACGGAGTGCGGATCTCAAGAAAATTCAGGAGGGTTTGGCCGTCGACGGCAAAGTAGTCAAGGTGAGGGAAATCAGTTTTGTCGACAACGCTCCTAAGACCCAAGTGGGCGTCGAGACTTTCAGCTCGCGCAGTAAGATCGTGCCCCGTATCTTCCAGACCTTGGACTACGAAATCGTAAAACTCGACCGCGTCGTATATGCCGGCCTGACCAAGAAAGATCTTCCCCGCGGCCACTGGCGGTATCTTACCGAACAGGAGATCATTAATTTGGGAATGATTAAGTAGAAAAGTTCAGCCCAATTGATGCTTGTAGCGATACGGTCTTATTTCCTTGCTTTCGAGGAAGTACCGCAATGCAGGTCATTTCTCGTCGACGATAAGGTTCGCCAGTAC
>JBAUIP010000546.1:0-5932 GCA_049683055.1 Pricia sp. | reverse complement strand
GCCCAACTGTATCGGACCAAGGTACAGGTTTCCAATCCTGGGGAGTTTTCCAATATCGTCAACCTGACGTTGGAAGACCCCATTGAAGAGAAAGCGACGAATATTCTCAATTCGCTCATCAGAATCTACAACCAGAACGCCATCGAGGATAAACAGATTATCGCCGATCGCACCTCTAATTTTATCAACGAACGCATCGCCGATATTTCGACCGATCTATCCAGTGTAGACCAGTCCGCCCAAGATTTCAAAACTGACGAGGGAGTTACCGATATCGCCGCCGAGGCCAACGTCAACCTCAACGTCGGGGTCGCCAATCAACAGGAATTGGCCAATGCGAGAAATCAATTGAATATCGCCTCGCAGATGAGCCAGCTTATCGAGGATCAAGACGCCTACGAAACCTTACCAGCCAATATGTTGCCCGATGGCGCCGCCGCAAGTGCTACTGACAGATATAACACTTTAGTTCTGGAACGACAACGTCTTTTAAAAAGCTCCAACGAAAAAAATCCGGTCATCGTCAACTTAGATCAGCAGATTGCCGGTCTCAAGCAAACCATACAGTCAAGCCTGAACACCACCGTCAATAATCTTGGTCTAACGGTGAACTCCCTTAGCGGACAACAGGCCCGTTTCAACCAAAAGCTGTTCTCGTCCCCGGCCAAGGAAAGAGCTTTGCGCGACATTACCCGACAGCAACAGACTACGGAATCACTATACCTATACCTTTTGCAAAAGAGGGAAGAGGCGCAGATTACCGCGGCTTCCAGTTCCCCTAAGTCGAAAATTATCGACCGGGCCTATCCGGTCAGCAAGTTTCCCGTATCCCCAAAGACATCCCTCGTTTATCTGGCTTCCTTTATCCTTGGCCTATTGGTGCCCTTTTCCATCATCTACGCCAATGATCTGCTCGATAACAAGGTGCACAATATGCATTCCCTCGAAAAACTGGTCCAGAACGTGCCGGTGCTAGGGGAGCTTCCACGGCTCTCCAAAAAGGACAATAAATTTATTATCAAGGAAGACCGTTCCGTTCTGGCGGAATCTTTACGGATTATACGTACCAACCTCGATTATCTGATCAAGGCCAAACAGCCCAAGCCGGGCAGAAGCAATATCGTGTATGTTACCTCAAGCGTACCCGGTGAGGGTAAGACCTTTCTATCGACCAACCTGTCGATGATCTTGGCCAGTACCAATAAAAAAGTACTGCTGATCGGGGCCGATATCCGGAATCCGAAACTATACACCTTTTTCACGGGAAGTAATGTTGACAAGATGGCCAAACCCACTCGAAATAAGGATGCAGGTCTTACGGAATACCTCTATGACAATACGATCGATGTGAAAGATATTGTCAACCCCATGTTGATACACCATAATACCATCGATGTAATCTATTCGGGTAGAATTCCGCCCAACCCCGCGGAGCTTTTGATGAGCGATCGTATGAAGGAAATGTTCGATCAGGTTACCCAAACCTATGATTACGTTATCGTCGATACCGCCCCTCTCATGGTGGTTACCGATACCCTGCTCATCAGCGATTATGCCGACCTTCTTATTTATGTTACCCGGGCCGGGGTGACCGAGAAAAGGGCAGTGGATTATCCCATTAAATTGCAGGATGAGGGCAAGATAAAGGGTCTATCGTTCGTCGTGAACGATGTCGAGGCATCGAATCTGGGCTACGGCGGCAAATACGGCTACGGTTATGGAAAGACCACGAAAAAATGGTGGAAATTTTAAGGAGTCAAAGCGGTACTCAATCCATACAAGAAAACTGTCCATCCACACAAAAACATCAAACCTCGAAGCTTTTTCGAGGTTTTTTTTTGCTTGAAATGAACTTTTCTGCCATCAGAATCGTAAATTTGAGTAATAAAAAATTGCTTTTTAGTACTTCCCCTAGACCACTGCTGTTTGACCAAACATTCGAAACACCGCAGAACGAATATTGTATTTAATCGATGTTCGGCCCGGTTTTAGCGAAAAACGGTAGGGTTTTAATCCCTCGGATTGTTATTGAACTATATTTGCCAACCGAGACGATTCCCTTAGAACACAGGGGAAACAAGAACTTATGAAAATGAAAAATACTCATCCCACACAGTACCGTATCTTAGTTTTATCGCTCTTTTTTTTATTATCCGCAACCTTCGCCATACAGGCGCAATTGCCCGATGATTTTCAGCGTGTAGATATTGTAACCGGCCTATCTAACGCAACTACCTTCAAATTCGCTCCTGATGGCCGTATTTTTATTGTGGACCGTTATGGGGAATTAATCGTTTATAAGCCAGATACCAACCAGCAGGTAACCGCTGGCAACCTGCCGGTCTTTCACGAGCTCGAGGATGGTTTTTTGGGATTGGCCTTTGACCCCAATTTCACGGCCAACAATTATGTATATATCCATTACTCACCCTTGGATGTAGTCAAAAACCGGGTATCGCGGTTTACCATGAACGGAGACAATCTAGACCTCGGTTCAGAAATAATACTACTGGAGTGGGATACCCAACGAGATGCCTATTATCACGCGGCTGGGGATATGGATTTCGATTCACAGGGAAATCTTTACATTGCAACGGGAGACAATTCGAACCATTCGGAATATGCAGCGTTAAACGAGAACGACGCGAATCAAAGTGCCGAGAATACTTCCTCGAGCACCAACGACCTGAGGGGAAAAATTCTTAGGATAACTCCCCAACCGGACGGTTCCTACACCATTCCTCCTGGCAACCTTTTTCCTGTAGGAACTTTAGATACCCGCCCTGAAATCTATGTAATGGGCGCTAGAAATCCCTATCGAATCTTCGTTGATAAAGAAAATACCGATTGGCTGTTCTGGGGCGAGGTGGGTCCCGATGCCAACGACCCATCTGCCGAGGGTTCCGAGGGCCGGGATGAAATCAATTTGGTCAAAGAGGCCGGTAATTACGGTTGGCCTTATTTTGCCGCCGAGAATATTCCCTATCAGAATACATATAGCAATCCACCTTTTTATTACGACCCCGCTGCCCCTGTCAATATCTCGAGATGGAGAAACGGATTGCAAAATCTGCCTCCGGCACAGCCTTCATGGCTCGATTTTTTCCATAGATCGTATTGCTCCGGACCGCGATATTATTTTGATAATACCCTGACCGATCAACAACGGCTTCCGGTGGAGTTCGATGGAGTCTACTTCTACTTCGATTTTAACAGGAGTTTGATTTGGGCCGTGCAAATGGACGAAGAAGGAAATATTCTAAGCAATGAGCAATTGGCACCTTCGGTATTTCCTTCGGGTCCAGATGGTTTTCTCGATATGCAGATCGGCCCTGATGGCTTTATGTACATTTTGGCATACGGGTCCGGTTGTCCTCCATGTAGTCAAGAGTCTCCTGGATCAGGAAAGCTCATAAAGGTCCTGTACACAGGTGTCGTCACAAATTCACCTCCGGTCATTGAAATATCTGCCGATGTCACCGATGGTTCACTGCCCCTGACCGTTAATTTTTCGAGCGAGGGAACGATGGACCCTGATGGCGATAGCCCGCTATCGTATGCGTGGGACTTTGACGGAGATACCACGGTAGACTCGACCGCAGAGAACCCGTCATTCGAATACAACGCGGCCGGAAACTTCAACGCGGTATTGGAGGTTGATGATGGTAACGGCGGAATCAGCAGGAAAAATATTACAATATACGCTGGCAATAATCGCGCGACTTTTACCCCCAATTTTCCCCCACAAGGTGGACTCATTGACTGGGATGACGAGATTTCTTACGATATATCGGTTTCCGATGTAGAGGATGGCAGTATTGAGGATGGGGGAATCGATTGCAACGATGTAGAGGTAGTACCTGCCTTGGGCCATTTAAACCATACCCATAACGACTTGCCGCTGACCGGATGTCCGCAATCAATAGGCCTGGATATCGAAGGGCACAATATCTACGGGGAAGCCGACTTGTTCTTCGCTTTGGGATTACGGTATACCGATGCGGGAGGATTACAGTCACAAGATAATATCACGCTTCATCCGAAACGCAAGGAGGCCGAGTTTTTCGACACGCAAAGCGGCACTACCGTAATTGCGAATACCGACTCTTTGGAGGGTGGTAGCGAAGCCCTGAATGTAACGAACGATGGCTTTATTGTTTTTGAAACGCGTAACCTTCTGAACATAGACGCCGTAAAATATAGGGTGCTTTCGAATAACGATGGAGGCACCATCGAGTTGAGAACGGGCAGCCCCACCGGTCCTTTACTGGCCACTACGAGCGTGCCGAATACGGAAAACCTTTGGGCCAATGTAGAATCGACCCTCACCGATCCAGGAACCACCAATGACCTCTATTTCGTTTTCAAGAACGCCGGGGTTCAAGAGGATATTTTTGATTTGAATTATGTGGAGTTCATCGGAGCAGGAGTTTCGGAAGACAATAGCCCGCCAACGGTCATTAGTGTATCTTCTTCCATATCTACTCAGGTAACCGTTGAGTATTCGGAATATATGAACCTGGCCTCCGCCGAGCAGCTTTCGAACTATAGCTTGGATAACGGGGCGACGATATCTTCAGCTGAGCTGTTGGAGGACAATCGTACCGTAGTACTTACCACCTCAGCCTTAAATTCGGGGACAACCTATTCGCTTGCTATCGGAAATGTGGAGAATGAAGCAGGTCTGCCCCTCGAGGCCGGAAATTACCTATTCTCCATTTTCGAGGAAATACGGATAAATGCAGGTGGTCCCGAAATTAACGTCGCGGGTCAAACCTTTCTGGCTGACGAGTATTTTACCGGAGGAAACCTTTTTGATACCGATTCGCCCATTGAGGGTACAAGTGATGACGCATTGTACCAAACGGAGCGTTTCGGTACATTCAATTATGAAATTCCGGTTTCCGTGGCCGGGGAGTATGATATTCGCCTTCATTTTGCCGAGATATTTTTTGGACTGCCCGGCGGCGGCTCCGATGGGGGCGCAGGTTCGCGTGTCTTTAACGTGACTATCGAGGGAAATCCCGTTCTGAGTAACTTTGACATCCTTTCAGAAACCGATCCGGCAACGGCACTGGCAAAAGAATTGGATAATATTTCGGTAACCGACGGATTTGTGAGTATTGCATTCACTTCGATTACCGAAAGCCCAAAACTCTCGGGTATCGAAATTTTGGCCCCCGGCACCTTTGATGGCGGTGGGGAAACTGATGCCGATATTACGATTACCTCGCCTTCCAATGGATGGGACGTCAACCAACCCTTCGAAGTGGCCTTTCGGGTCGAGAACTGGGTGGTCAATGAAGGCGATACCCATTTGCACTATTTCGTCGACGGCACTCTGGTCGATCGCTACTACAACTACGAGCCTATTCCTATCGAAGGCTACAGTTTGGGCGAACATACGATTCGGGTCGAACTCTTCAATGCCGACCATACGCCCACGGGAATTTTTGACGAAGTGACCGTTAATATCACCGGTGAGATCAGCTGTAACGAAACCCCCTTTCCAGAATCGTGGACGGTGCATCAACTCGAGGAGAACGAGTACACTTCGGTATATACTTTTGCGGATTTTGACCTCGATGGAGATGGCCTTAAAGACATTGTCACCGGAGGATGGTGGTACAAAAATCCCGGTACCGCTTCGAGCAACTGGGTCAGAAGCACTATCGGAGGCGGTTTTGGAAACGTAGCCCATGTCTACGACTTTGACGGGGATGGCGATCAAGACCTTTTAGGAACCACCGGAACCTACACCAATGCCGATTTGGTTTGGGCGCAAAACGATGGGGCCGGTAATTTTGAGGTTTTCGACAATATTCCTGAAGGCGATACCGATTACTCCGAGCCCTTTTTAGCGGGTTTGGCCGGTGGGGTTTTCGATACGGGCGGACCTTATCAGATGGCCATCAACTGGAACGGGGCCGAA
>JBAUIP010000545.1:0-2225 GCA_049683055.1 Pricia sp. | reverse complement strand
TCACCAGCCTTTCTTCCTCGCTCAGTTGCCAAGATACTTCCGATTTTCGTAATCTTCGGGTCAGGTCGTATAAAATTAGTGCCGCGGAAACTGAGATGTTCAGACTTTCGGTAAATCCGCTCATGGGAATTTTTAAGGTGGAATCGCATAGCCGTAGGGCCTCTTCGCTCAAACCTTCCCTCTCGGTACCGAAGACCAGGGCCGTTTTGCCTTCAAGGTCAAAGTCATTCAACAAAGTGGAATCGTCGTGCGGCGTGGTCGCAACTATTTGGTATCCATCCTTTTTCAGGGCCTTAAAACATTCGGCCGTGCTATTGTAGCGATGTACGTCGACCCATTGCTGTGCCCCCATGGCGATGTTTTTGTCCAAACGCTTACCGAACCGACCTTCGACAACATGGGCATCCTGCACCCCAAAACTTTCGCAACTGCGGATGACCGCGCTAGTATTGTGCAGTTGAAAAACATCCTCGATAACAACGGTGAGGTATCGGGTGCGCTGCTCCAAAATCGTCTTAAATCGTTCTTTCCGCTGTTCGGAGATAAAGCCTTCCAAATAGTTCAGAAGTCTGCCTTCCGGTGTTAGGTCAAGATTAAGGTCGAAGTCGCGCGGGTTCATAGGCCGAATATAAGAAAACTCCTATTTCTATGCGTTTGCCGTTTTCTGTCCGGCAGTCTTTTTCCCTATCAACTTATTCCCTTTAAAACTTTCATTATTTTTATCGGATGAAGGAAAAAATAGTTGTCCTCACCGGCGCCGGGGTCAGTGCCGAAAGTGGAATCAATACTTTTAGGGATGCGGGAGGACTATGGGAAGGCCACGATGTGATGGAGGTCGCCTCGCCGCAAGGTTTTGCAAAGAATCCCGCTTTGGTGCTGGATTTCTATAACCAGAGAAGGAGGCAATTGTCCCAAGTGTCCCCCAACCGCGCGCATCTGGCGCTGGCCGAGCTGGAGGATTATTTCGATGTCGTGGTTGTCACTCAAAATGTCGATGACCTTCACGAACGGGCCGGGAGCTCCCAAGTGGTTCACCTGCACGGCGAACTTTTGAAAATGCGGAGTTCCGGCGGCGACCGTACTATACTGGACTGCCCGAATGATATTTCGTTGGGTGATTTCTGCGATAACGGACATCAACTGCGGCCCCACATCGTATGGTTCGGGGAAGCGGTTCCGGAACTGGAAAGGGCTGCGAACCTCGTGACACAAGCCGATGTGGTTATTATCATCGGAACCTCGATGCAAGTCTACCCAGCTGCGGGCTTGGTAGATTATGCCCGACCCGGAGTTCCCATTTATTTTATAGACCCTAAGCCGAGTATTTCCGAATACGACTTCGACAACTTGACCATCATTGGCGAAAAAGCCGCCAAGGGAGTACCGCCCTTAGTTAAAAAATTGATTGATTCCGTTTCATGATTTATGAGCCCTCCCACTTCAAATCCTAGCTTTGGAACAAGATGAATTTTATACCAAAAACCGTAATTTTGAGCTGCCATTCGTTACCAGAAAACAATGAGAACCGACAAGGATTTACTGGTCAAAGGAATCAAATTTCTTTTTTATACTATCGCGCTGATGTTTTCTGCGCCGATCGTCATGTACCAGGCCTTTAAGAATGAAGAAAATATACTGTATTGGCCGGTATTAATTGTCGGCCTGATTTTGGGAATAGCCGCCATCGCAATGGGATTCTACAGCATCAAGGTTATTTTGGACTCCCTTTTTGGGAAAAAATAGAGTTTAAGCTCTTCGATTTTTACAAATACCTCTTAACTTCTACGCACCTTCTCCCGAACATCCTAATTTCTTTGTTGACCGGCAACCATGCGATTTACTTCTTCTGCCCAGCAGCTCCCCATTTATCGGTCAATTGGGCATAATCATAATCCAAAACGGATTCTTGTCGCTCTAATTTATAAGACGCAAAAGCCCGTTGTAGTATATCCTCGATTTGGTAATCCTCGTGAACAAGTTCGGGGTGGAATTCTTCTTTTAGGCTGATACTGAACATACTGGCTGTGGTATTGTACCAAAAGGCCCGCCAGCCACTGCGAAGTTCCTTGACAAGGTCAAATGCCGTGTCGCCGGTCTGCCGGTAAATCAGCTTGACCAAAATCTGTCCCTCCGTTCGGGTCAACTTTTTCAGCTCCTCGGAAAATTCTGCGTCTATAAATTTTTGGAGTTCCTTGGTGTATTTATTTTGCTTCCTCTTTTTTTTG
>JBAUIP010000544.1:0-2596 GCA_049683055.1 Pricia sp. | reverse complement strand
GTTGTCAATTATATAAATCAAGGAAAGTCTCAAGGATAGTGGTTTTAGGGTCTCTCTGGTGAGAACTCCAAAAGTAGTTTGGCAAAGCGCATCGCTTGGCCATGATTTAGTGAAATAATGACAGATTTGAGTACCTCGATAAAGTAATTTTTCCACTTTTCGGTATTCAGTCAAATCTGGCCGTCCCAAAAAAGGAAACAAACCGCTACTCTATACCTCGTTAACCCAAATTCATCACAATTTTCTTTGAATGGGACAAGGCTGCCCCAAATTCATTAACAAAGAATGTAAATCTACCAAAATAGGCTTACCTAGTGTTTTAATTTTGTAGTAAATATCGGTAACAAGGCGCAAGACGATGTACGTATACAGAATAATATGTCGATATAGGGCAAACGACAACTATTATGGTAGACAAGATTTTAAGTAAAATAATACCTTCAAAGGCCCGAGTGAAGTCCGCCCGATTACAAGAGCCAGAGAAAACGAAACGGCTTCTTTTGATGTCGGCGTTTTTTTACATCGCATCCTTACTCGCTATAAGCCTGTTCGCGCTTATTAAGATTCTTTAAACATTGTTACCCTTTTAGGAAGCAACTTTTTTCGCGGTTCTCAACCGATTCCGGATTTGCTGCCAGAACATGGCCGTCGTTGCGGTAGACTTTTTTCCTGAAACTAGCATCGTTTTCATATCTACACCTAAATCACGGGAGGCGGAATTGCGCTCCTTCAAGCGGTCGGATACCAAAATAAGACCCCATTCATCGAAAATCCGGTTCTTTCTGGCTCCTTTCCAAAGCAATTCAACATCGGTATGCCGAGAATCTCCCTTTATTTTCTCGTACAACCGAAGTACCTGTTGCTTGGGCCCTTCCAAAAGCTGAAAGAATTCTCCATCATACTGGATCAGGCACCCAGTGATGCCGGAATCCTTATTATTGATATCGGAAGTGTCAACAATATCCTTAATTTCTGCTTCTCCAATGAAAAAAGCCGCCTTGGAGCGATAGCTCAGCTCGAAAGTTTGGTCTGCACGTAAAAAGGAGTCTTGGTAATCGCGGGGCACCATCCCAAACTTTTCCCTGAAAATCTTCGAAAAATAGCTTTTACTTTGGATTCCGATGTCATGAACCACCTCCGAAACGTTGAGGTCTGTAGTCTGTATCAGCTCCCGAGCTCGTTCGAGTTTTAGATTTTTAACAAAAACGGCAACGCTCTCGCCGAACAGAAACCGGAAGCCTTCTTGTAATTTTTTGGGCGCTATACCGGTTTCCCGGGAGATTTGTTCTACGGTATACGCTTGGTCAAGATTTTTACTGATTTTGTCACTAATAACCACGATGCGCTCCAACTCATCTTTTGACAAAGAGCCCGAATTCCATTTCCCATTATGGTTCTTGTCGTGCTGGTCCAATTGAGAGGCCAAGGTGTTTAGGGCAGCACCCTCGGTCAGCAATTTTCCCACCGCGTCGGTTCGCTTATTCTCTATCAATACCTTGGCGTACTTTTCGATATCGTTGGTGATGCCGCCAAAATAGCGGTGGGGCCTGTCATCTTCCATTTTGGCCAGAACGTCGTCCAAAACTTTCGAGAGATTTAGACGTTCCTTGAACTTACTGTCTCCGTCTATTTTTTTTTGGGTGATAATGAGTACGCTCACCTTGAATTCTATGCCGCTCGGTATTATGACCATATTAGGATTGTCTTCAGTGGCGGAAAGAATCACGTTCTGACCCCGTGATATGCGTTCGGCATCTTCCTCCTGATTTCTGAACCTGTGAAAATAATGGCCGTGCAGGCAGTATAAAAGATATATCGGATCATTGTAACGACCGCTCATCTCGAATTCCAGGTCGTTTTTCAATTTGACATTGTACGTGCGTACGGCAAATCCAGGCAGCACGTCATACGTAAAAATGTAGCCTTTACCGTTTTCGTTGTCCAGTTCCAGCCTAGCGGCCCCGATACCTTCATGAAAGTCGGCCCCAAGGTGTACCGACATTCTGCGCAATTGCTCGATTGCGCTCTTCTCTTCAATTTTGAGCATTAGGGGGAAGTTTGATTGGTTGTAAAATTAATAACAAATTAGAGCACTCCAATAACAGATCCGGGTAAAAATATGTCACAAATGAAACGATTTTTATCACAATTCGTACGATTGACACTATCAATTTTCTAAAAGATTAAAGGACTAAAAAATCTGATCGTGGTTTGGCAGCGACGGTATCGCGCCATAATCCGTAGTGGTGATCGCCCCGGCCCTGTTCGCTTTTTCGACCATGTCCATTAGGGACTCGGTCTGCTTCAAGATTTCAAAGGGATCGTCAAGCTTGGAAATCTGGTAGAGCAGGCATCCGATAAAGGCATCGCCGGCGCCGGTGGTATCGACCGGGTCGACCTTGATACTGCCGATGGTTTTCCGTTCACCGCCACTGCTCACCAAAGTCCCTTCTTTCCCTAGGGTGATGGTGATGATGGGGGTGCCGATGTCGTGGAGTGCGGCGCCGGCCTTTTCGAGTTCTTTTTCGCCGGAGAGCAATTGCGCTTCTTCTAGGCTGAACTTACATAGCTGGGCCTTTTCAACGAAGGGCAGGCA
>JBAUIP010000543.1:0-14148 GCA_049683055.1 Pricia sp. | reverse complement strand
GAAGAACAGCATGAAGACTCTAAAGAAATTGGCATGCAGTTCACCCTCACCGGAGAGGCCGGTATGAACGATGGGTTGGCTTTCCCCTTCGTCTTTTTGGCCATCCTTTGGTCAAAAGCAAGTGGTTTTGACACCATTGATTGGGAACACTTCTTTACCTTCTATCTCTTATATAAAATCTTGGGAGGAATAGCGCTAGGGGCGTTTATCGGATACATATACAGTTCGGCGATAGACCTACATGACCGAAAGAAGAAGAAGTACATTCTCAGCGGATTTATTTCCGTGGCGCTGACATTTTTTTCTTACGGGATAGCCGAGGTATTGGGAACATACGGTTTTCTTGGTGTTTTTGCCACGGGCATATTTATGCAGCACCACAGGCCGAAGAACGAAGAGGAGTCCGTCAATGATTTTATGGTGCCGTTTATCGAGGAAATCGAAAAATTGCTGGTCGTTCTATGGACTATATTTTTTGGTGGGGCCTTAATGTCGGGTATTCTAAGTTATACAAATCTACAAGGTATATTGATCAGCCTGGCCATTGTCTTGATCTGTAGGCCGCTCTTGGGCTATTTGGCCATGTGTACCCAACCCTATTCCACCGCCAAAAGATGGGCCATCGGATTTTTTGGAATCAAAGGCATAGGCAGTTTCTTCTATTTAACGTTCGGACTGTTGCAAGGTAATTTTGTAGAATACGAAGAACTGTACGGTATTGTTAGCTATGTAGTTCTGTTCAGTATTATCATTCACGGACTACTAAGTTTGAGGGTGTTGGATTATTTCAATAATCAAGAACTCTAACGGGTCCCGGTCCGGTGCAGTCGACTTTGCCGCCATGGCATTTTGTGGGTCATCCCGAAAAGGGCAACGCCTTGTTCACCACCACCGAAATATCCTCCAAGGAAATAGTTTGGTTATCGCCGTCAACAAGGCGATAGAAATGAATCGATGATTCACGTTTGATTTTGTTCGTCAAGAGGGTCTTGTCGACCTCGCCGCTTTCTTGTTGCCATATAAAAATGGAATGCTGTTCGACCTTTACGTTACGGTGCTTGGCCGTGAAACGGGCTATGTAGGTTGTCATAGTATGGGGGAACTAAAATTTGACAGTATAAGAACCAATAGCAACCCGAAATATTGTATTTGAAAATGTTAATTGGGATATAAACCGCCCATTAATCGTTCAACTTCAAAACCGCCATAAACGCCTGCTGCGGAATCTCGACATTCCCGACCTGACGCATGCGTTTCTTCCCCTTTTTTTGCTTTTCCAACAGTTTTCGCTTTCGGGAGATGTCGCCGCCGTAGCATTTGGCGGTCACGTCTTTTCGGAGGGCTTTGATGGTTTCGCGGGAGATGACTTTGGAGCCGATGGCTGCCTGGATCGGAATGTCGAATTGTTGTCTGGGGATGAGCTCCTTCAGTTTTTCACACATCCGTTTGCCGATGTCGTAGGCGTTGTCGAAATGGACCAAGGCGGATAAAGCGTCGACGGGCTGGGCGTTCAATAGGATGTCCACTCGCACTAATTTGGAGACACGCATGCCGATGGGGGCGTAGTCGAAGGAGGCGTATCCCTTGGAAATAGTTTTGAGGCGGTCGTAAAAATCGAATACGATTTCGGCCAGGGGCATGTCGAAAACCAGCTCCACCCGTTCGGTGGTCAGGTAGGTCTGATGGGTAATCATTCCGCGTTTCTCGATGCAGAGGCCCATGACGTTTCCAACAAAATCGGATTTCGTGATAATCGTTGCCTTGATGTAAGGCTCTTCGATGCGGTCGACCGTCGAGGGATCCGGTAGGTCGGAAGGGTTGTTGACGATAATCGGGACTTCCGGATTTTTGGTGGAGAACGCATGGTAGCTTACGTTGGGTACGGTCGTGATGACGGTCATGTCAAATTCCCGCTCCAGCCGTTCCTGGATGATTTCCATATGTAGCATCCCGAGGAATCCGCATCGGAAACCAAAGCCTAGGGCGGCACTGCTTTCGGGGGTAAAGACCAGGGAGGCGTCGTTTAGCTGCAATTTTTCCATAGAGGAGCGCAGTTCCTCGAAATCTTCGGTATCCACGGGATAGATTCCCGCGAAGACCATGGGTTTGACATCTTCGAAGCCGCCAATTGGATTTTTAGTGGGATTTTCGGAATCGGTAATGGTATCGCCCACCTTGACCTCCCGGGCATCCTTGATTCCTGTAATCAGATAACCGACATCACCGGCCTTTATAGTTTGTTTCGGATGCTGGACGAGCTTGAGCGTACCCACCTCATCGGCAAAATAGCTTTTCCCGGTGGCGACAAACTTGATTTTCTGTCCTTTTTTGATTTCACCGTTGATAACCCTGAAATAGGTCTCCACCCCACGGAACTGGTTGTAAACGGAGTCGAACACCAAGGCCTGCAAAGCTTCATCGGGATTTCCTTTTGGGGCAGGAATGTGGTCGATAATGGCAGTCAGTATTTCTTTGATACCGATACCGGTCTTGGCGCTGGCGGGAATAACATCCTCGGGCTTGCATCCCAATAAATCCACAATATCGTCGGTGACCTCTTCCGGATTCGCGCTCGGAAGGTCGACCTTGTTTAGAACGGGAATGATCTCAAGGTCGTTCTCTAAGGCTAGATATAAATTCGAAATGGTCTGCGCCTGGATGCTCTGCGCGGCGTCGACGACCAGAAGTGCCCCCTCGCAAGCCGCAATGGAACGCGATACCTCGTAGGAAAAATCAACGTGACCCGGAGTGTCGATCAAGTTCAGCACGTAGGCTTCACCGTTGTGCATATAATCCATCTGTATCGCATGGCTCTTAATGGTAATGCCGCGTTCGCGCTCGAGATCCATACTGTCCAATAGCTGCTCCTTTTTTTCGCGGGCGGTGACCGAACCGGTAAAATCCAACAGGCGGTCGGCCAAGGTGCTTTTCCCGTGGTCGATATGGGCGATGATACAGAAATTTCGGATATTTTTCATAAAAGGGCACACAGCTTTAGAAGCTGCAAAGATACGGTAATTTTAGGCTTTGAAGACCCTTGTATTTTGCTCGGTAAATTTACCCGGCGTGCAGTCGTGGACTTTTTTAAAGGCACGGTAAAAGGCATTCTTGGAATTGAAACCCGATGATTCGGAGAGGGCATCCACCGAAAACTGTTCCAAATAGCCATTTTGTATGAGCTGGGTCGCATGCTCTATTCTTACATGGTTGATATAGTCATTGAAATTTTCATAAGGCGACTCACCGATGCTATATGAAATTCTACGGGATGAAATGTTCACTATCTCGGATAGGGATGTTATTTTGAGATGGGAATCCAAAAATAAACGGCCTTCCTTCAATTGTCGGTCCACCATTTCGAAAATAATTTTCTCCTCGGAATTCGCTTCCATATCCGAGACTCCGGATTTACGTATCGATAAATGGGGCAGGCCGATGAGCAGTTTTGGATTCCACAAGAGATAGCCGGATATGAACAGCAGGGTAGCCCCGACCAAAAAGCCGGCCGAAAGGCGAATGAAGTCGTCGACAGGGGTATTGTAGAAGACTAACAGCGCGTTCGCCACATAGACCACGAACAGGGCCGACAAATAAAATGTCTGCATCCAGGTAAGGTCAAAAACCCATTTTTTGATTAGGGCAAACTGGTTTGAGACCGAATTACGGTGTTTTTTGAAAAAGGTAAGAATCAGCCGCCATTGAAGACCCAAGTATACAAAGGCCAAGAGAGACCTTGCCGCAATATTGATCCATTCCGGCATTAGGCCGTTCTGTATAAGATAGGTGCTTTCAAAATTCTGGGTAACTTCAAACACCAACATGCTCTTTTGACCTATATCCATAAAATAGAAGGGAAGATAGTTGACCGTGAAGAAAAGGAAAGGCAAAAGATGTATGACATCGGATTTCTTGAAGCCGTTTTCGTCGTTCAGCACTGCTCTTACATAAATGTAGCAAATCGGGGGGATAAGGTAGGTGAGCGGAGCCGGCACTTTATATAGAAAGGGAAAATAATTGATCAGTCCATAAACGATAACCAAATAAAAACTGGTACAGAGCGCATTTAGGAAAATATAGCTGGCCAGCAGCCGTGTGGAAAAAGTGGTCGGTGTAAACCGGAAAGAAATCAGGAAAGCGGTTAGAAATGAGAAAAGCACTCCCGTGAAAATGAGAAAATTAAGTAACATCGATGGAATTTGATGAGGCTAAAGTAGTTACAATTTCAGTAATCGTAACCAATGGCGTTTCACATAAGTTTAAAGTTAGCGTTATTTCGAGGTACAAATAATGGATGCGATGTTAAATTTGGACTACGACTCTCAAAAATTCCTTTACAAAATTCAGAAATGGGGCAGCTTGAACCCGGATGTCGAATTGCTGCTATGCACAGATCATCAAGACGAAATAAATGAAAATCCCCTCTTCAATTATACCATTATCGCCGTTGTAAACGATTGCCTTGACTTTACCAGGGACCTATTCTGGATCAATTTTTTCGGCCGGTCTGAAAAACATGCCCTGAGCGAGTCGGAAGAAAAGCATACCATAGAAATTTCTTATCAAGAAGGACCTGATATAAAATTCATACTCTTCGAATCGCATCTTGCTTCTTGGAGACCTTTCCCAAAACACTCCCGGGTACTAGTTGATAAAAAAGCGTAATCTTAGCGGAGAACATCCTACGCCTACCTTCACGTTTTTGAAGAAAAGTGTACTACGACCGTAGGATTTTACGGTAAAAACATTAGTTTTGATCAGAACCTAGTGCTCTTAGTGGCTATTTAAAAACAGTCTCTTCGTCAGCATCCATTGCCCCGAAAGTGAAAAGCCTATATCGCCCCATTCTTCTTTTCTTATGCTCGATCTGTGCGCTTTCGGCGCAAGATTTTACAGTATCCGGCTCGGTCGAAAACGCGGGGAACGAACCAGTACCCTTCGCTAATGTGCAGCTATTGAGCGGAGCGGATTCAACTTTGGTCAACGGCGCATCTACCGATGAAAGCGGCCATTTTGAAATCGACGGGGTCGCTAGAGGCGGTTATCTGATCAAGGCCAGCTATATTGAAAACGAATCCCAGGCCATCCCTTTTGAACTCATATCGGACCTCGACTTGGACCCGATTCAGTTAGGTGAAGATGCTCAAGCTCTGGATGAGGTTGTTGTCACATCTCGGAAACCACGGTTGGAAAGAAAAATCGACCGATTGGTATTTAGCATAGAAAACACCGCTTTGGCCGACAGTGATATCTGGGGCGTATTACGGCGAACCCCTGGAATATCCATCGTCAACGATCAAGTATCCGTAAAGGGAAGTAAGGCCGTAGGAATACTGATCAACGGAAGGGAAGTCAACCTGCCCAAGGGCGATATCATCAACTTGCTATCCGGCGTATCGGCCAGTGATGTCGGGGCGATCGAGGTCATTACCAGCCCCCCCGCCAAGTACGGCGCCGAAAATGTGGCGCTCATCAATATCCTTAAGAAAAAGAACGTCATCGCAGGCTATAATGGAGCGGTCTACAATAAATACACTCAGGGCATCCTCCCGAAACATACTATCGGTACCGATCACTATTTTAAGGGGGAAAAGGCCCAGTTTTCGCTCAATTACAGCTTCGCCCACGACCGCAATGTTGTCAAGTTCACCGATATCACCAACTTTCTTGAGAACAATACCGCCACCTCGACCTGGACGGCTGAGCAAGAGCTACTCAGGCGCAGCAAACGGCACAATCTATCCGCTTTTTTCGATTACGATTTGAACGACAAAAGCCGGTTGAGTCTTAGTGCCATCACCGTCTGGCAACCGGAAATCGACCGGTTTTACGATACCGAGACCGCCATCGTTGGCGATACGCTATCCGGCTTCAATACTATCAACGATTCCGACGAGCGGCATGTGAACACCTCGTATTACTTGGATTACGAGCGAGACTTGAACGAAGAGGGGGCGGAGCTTTCCTTGAACTCTCATTTCACTTACTACGATTACAACCGGGGGCAAGATTTGGATACCGATTTTTTCAATACGGATGGAAATTTCTCCGGGGAGGACAACTTTGTTACCGATTCCGACCAGATTATCCGCCTTTTCACGGCACAGGCCGATTACACGACGCCCACTGGGGAAAATGGAAATTTTGGAACCGGCCTTCGATACGCTGGGATAAATTCCGACAGCAAGGTATCGCAAGAGGGATTCGACCGCGACCGACCGGGTATAGACCCCACTGAAACCGGAAATTTCGAGTATGACGAATCGATTTATGCAGCGTACGTGTCATACGATGCCAATTGGGAGAAATGGTCTTTACAGACCGGCCTACGGGCGGAATATACCGAAACCGATGGGGTTTCGAATACACAGGGTAAGGTCACCGACAACGATTATTTGAAACTTTTCCCTTCGTTTTCGGTAAGCTATGACCCACTCGACAACCATATTTTCACCTTTTATGGCGATCGGAGAATTGCAAGGCCCCGATACCAACAGATCAATCCGTTCTTGATATTCCAAAGTAATTTTTCAACCCTTGAAGGAAACCCTGGGCTCCTCCCCGAAATCAAGGATTATCTAGCGGCCGGCTATACCTTTAAAGGCAGTTATACCGTCGAATTGTTCTACAGTCACGATAGCGATCCGCTTAGCCTTTTGACCTTCCAGGACAACGATGCCAAATTATTGCGTTTCGTAAATTCGAACATGGAAAGCCGGGAGTCCTTTGGGTTAGACCTAAAACTGAACAAGCAGTTTACCGGTTTTTGGTACAGCTACGTCGCGTTCAGTTTTTTTGACCAAACAAATATTTTCAGGAATTTGGGCAATAATACTTTGGTCGAGAAGAACCAGTTCGCCTGGTATGTTCAATCGACCAATAGCTTTACTTTTTTGGAGGACGGTTCGCTGACCGCCGATGTATATTTCAACTATCTGGGCCCCAAATTCACCGGCAATACCAGATTTGATGGCTACGGGGCCTTAAGTCTCTCCCTTCGCAAGACCTTTTGGAACAACAAGGCCAGTATCACCATGGGCGTTGAGGACATTTTCAATCAGGGCAACATGTTCAGCACTCGTGATTTTCTAGATCAGAGCGGCAGCAGCTTGGAACGGAACGAAAACCGTTTGTTCGTTTTGGGCCTACGCTACAAATTCGGCAACCTCAAGATCCGCGACAACTACAAGCGGAAAAATACCGATGAGGGGGATAGGCTTTGATATCCTTTTGAAAACGCGTTACCCGAAGTGACGGATTACTTTTTCAACCGCTAGGTCTCCGCTCGTTAAACTGGCCATCATTACCGCTATATCCCATATTTTCCTTAATTTTGCCATCCCAAATTATTAAAGGACACTATGCCCAAAATAGCGGACATACAACTCCCCGATTTCCCGTTGCTGCTCGCCCCGATGGAAGATGTCAGCGACCCGCCCTTCCGTGCGCTTTGCAAGGAACAGGGCGCCGATGTGGTGTATACGGAATTTATTTCTTCGGAAGGCCTAATCCGCGACGCTGCCAAAAGCGTGATGAAATTGGACATCTACGAGAAGGAACGTCCAGTGGGTATCCAGATTTTTGGAGCCAACCTAGACTCAATGCTGAGATCGGTGGAAATCGTGGAAGCCTCCGGGCCGGATATTATCGACATCAACTTTGGCTGTCCCGTTAAAAAGGTGGTCAGTAAGGGCGCCGGGGCCGGGATTTTAAAGGATATCGATTTGATGGTTTCGTTGACCAAGGCGATGGTCAAGCACACCAAATTGCCGGTAACCGTGAAGACCCGATTGGGTTGGGACCATGATTCCATTAAAATAGTAGAGGTCGCCGAACGCCTACAGGATGTCGGCTGCAGGTCCATCGCCATCCACGGCCGTACCCGCGCTCAAATGTACAAGGGCGAGGCCGATTGGAAGCCCATTGCCGAGGTCAAGAACAATCCTCGGATGCATATTCCCGTCTTTGGAAACGGCGATGTCGACTCCCCCGAAGCCGCCATGCGCATGCGCGATGAGTATGGACTTGACGGTGCGATGATCGGTCGCGCCAGTATCGGATACCCTTGGTTTTTCAAGGAGGTCAAGCACTTTTTCGAGACCGGCACCCACGCCGAGCCTCCCACCATGGAAGAACGGGTTGCCGCTGCTCGCCGCCACCTACAGATGGCCATCGACTGGAAGGGCGAAAAACTTGGCGTTTTTGAGACCCGGCGCCACTACACCAACTATTTTAAGGGCATCCCCCATTTCAAGGAATACCGGATGAAAATGGTCACCAGCGACGATTCCGCCGATGTCTTTACCGCTTTTGACGAGGTGCTGGAGAAGTTTGGGGATTTTGAGTTTGCGACCGCCTAATCAAGCTGTAATTATCTGTTCAAAATGGCTGCCCAAACGGCAAAACGAATTTTCTAATTGAGTGAATCTGGCCTGTGGGTACTACCGGAAGCTGAAATTTCATTGATTAGCCCGCTATCAATTTTTTTGTGATTCTGCTGCTCGCAATCTTAGAAGCTACAATTCCGAGCACAATAATCGTAGCTAGAACAATGGCAACGTTGATTATCTGATACTCCACCGGATAGGCCAACGAGGGCGTAATCTTCATCCACCCAAAAGCCAGTTGCGACCAAACGAGCAACGATGCAAGGGCCACACCGATGATACCGCCGGTGGTAGTCACCAATATTCCCTGAACGAAATAGATTCGGCGTAATTTTTTAACGGTAACACCGAGATTGAAGAGGGTTTTAGAGTTCTGCTGCTTGTCCAAAATCATCATGATAATGGCCCCGACAACATTAAATAGGGCGATGATGAGCACCAAGGTAAAAATAAGGTAAGTGGCGAGGTTTTCAGTGTTTAGCATCCTATGTAGCGAACTATTGAGCTCTTCGCGGTTTTTGAGAACGATGTTGTCCCCTAAAACGTTCATGATTTCACTTTTTATGGATGAGATATCCTCTTGGCCATCCAACTTAAAATTGACACCGGAAATCTGGTTTTCATTCTTATCCAACAAGCGCTGCACCGAGGGTAAATCCGCAAAAACATACTTTTTGTCCAGATTTTCCTCGATGCCGTAGACTCCGCTCAAGATCAAGCGTTTCGTTTTGACATCACTTTCCGGCCTGAGGGAACCTGTGCCCGGCTTTAGGGCTATGACGACTATGGGATTTTGAAATTGGTTGACCGTCGTGCCCAAATTGTTGGCGATACCGATACCCGCGACCGCATCCTGTTCATTGATACGCCAGGTTCCGTACTGAATGGTACTATCGACGCCGGTCACCCGATTGTAGCTGGAATCGATGCCTTTGATGAGCGCGATAAATCCCTTTCCCTTGTGTTTTAGATATACTCGTTCCTCCAATTCCTTAGCGTAAGAAACCACCCCTTCGATTTGTCGGAGTTGCTGCTCTTGCTCGGGGGAAATGCTAAAGAATTTTCCCGTGGCGGGAACGGCTTTCAGGTCCGGGTCGAAAGTATTGGTGAAGGATAGGCTAAAAGTCTTCAATCCCGCAAAGCCTGATAGCACGATGAACAAGGCCGCCGAACCGATGACAATGACCAAAAAAGTAATAAAATTAATGACGTTCACCGCGTTTTGGCTGCTCTTGGAGCGTACGTAGCGTTTGGCGATGTAGAACGGGAAGTTCAATATAGCGTTGGATTAAAATACCGCCCAAAAATAGCACAATAAATTCAAGCTGATCGGGCTGTCTCTATTTCGGAATCGCTTTAGAGTTTCTTCCTTTTCGGCAGCAAGTCACGGTCTTCAATGGGGTTTTCATCGCCCTTGAGCGATTTTTCGATGTTCTCGATGTATTCGAGTGAATCATCCAAATAGAACGAAAGCTCCGGTACCCTGCGCAACTGATGCCGGGTGCGTTGTGCCAATTCGTGCTTGATTTGGGGCTCGTTCGTGGTAATTGCCTCCATAATCTCTCCGGTATTTTTGGTCGGAAAAATGCTGACATAGACCTTGGCGATAGAAAGGTCGGTGGTCACGGAAACCTTGGTGACGGAAATCAGGGTGCCCTTCCATCCCCCATCACTGGCCGAACGTTGTAGGATGTCGGCCAGATCTTCCTGAATGACCCCGGCGATTTTTTTCTGTCGTTGTGTTTCCATTAGGCAAAAATACGGAGAATTAAATGTAAATTCGTTCAGTACGTATTTGAAACCATACATCCTAAAATCATACTTTTTTGGCTGAGGGAAGGAATAATTGGACTGCAACACTTCAAACAACTACACGATTGGATAAAATAGAACACATCGGCATAGCTGTAAAGAATTTGGAGGAATCCAACCTCCTCTTTAAAAAACTGTTGGGCACCGCATCCTACAAAACGGAAGAAGTAGTCTCGGAAGGCGTCAAGACCTCATTTTTCAGGACAGGCGACAGCAAAGTCGAGCTCTTGGAAGCCATGGACGCCGATAGTCCCATTGCCAAATTTTTGGAAAAAAGGGGCGAGGGTATCCACCACATCGCTTTTGCCGTCAACGATATCGTTTCGGAAATCGCCCGCTTGAAATCCGAGGGTTTCACCGTTTTGAACGAAACACCGAAAAAGGGGGCTGATAACAAACTGGTCGCCTTTTTGCATCCTAAAAGTTCGAGCGGCGTGCTAGTCGAGCTTTGTCAGGAACAGTCTTCCTAAATTTTTCATTCTCACAAATATAGCTAATGTGCTGAACCAAATCCATATTGCGCACCCACTTAGCGGGTCGCTGGGCCACAGGTTCTACGAAGTATCCCTTATCTTAAATTTGAAACGTGACCATCCGCTAAAATCACTTGAGCACAATAGTTAGGGATTGCCAAGAATAGAGAAGGCATTATTTTGCGTAATTGGCGGTATTGGTTAAATTTGCATCCCTTCTGCCCGACAGGCGGAATGCTCGGTCCTATAGCTCAGTTGGTTAGAGCACCTGACTCATAATCAGGTGGTCCCTGGTTCGAGCCCAGGTGGGACCACTAGTAAAATCAAGCAGTTGCAATTTTTTGCAGCTGCTTTTTTTATTGGGTGGCGTGTTTTTGGCGTGCTTTTTTTAATTCTATTTGTTGTGATTTTTTTTCAAAATCTTATGTTTGATAGGTGAGACATAACCTCCTTGACCCCATGACTTTTGACTACATATAAAGGAAATCCCAGAGAACTGGAAGTTTTCTTTTAGGGATTTACGCAGAAGTTATTAAAGGCTTGCTGAATTTCCTACGGGTTAAATTGCGGGATAAAGAGTTACTTTATTTAAACAGGTAACTGTGTCACATTTCATAATTTGTTCATTACCCCATATTGAGTAATATTTAATGTGTCAAATCTTAAAGACGCTTATTGGCTCTGTCTACTATGTAAGTTACCAAAGAATTAATCGCTATCTTATTTAAAAACAGTTCGAACTAACCACGGAATATCACTTACTGAATTCGAATACATTATCCTTAATTGAGGTTGAACAATGTATCATTAATTACGTTCGTTTCTTGATATTGCTTTTCCCAATCTTTTTCCATATATAAACATCACAAAAAATGAAATCGAAATAATTAAACAAGAGACGGTGCACGTGATTATGTTCAAATGAAAATTGTTCCAATTTTTATAGGCCTGAAATCGAGTTCATTGAAGAAGGGTTAAGTGGTTGAGCCAGCATGAAGACTGCCCAAATATTATATTCAGAAAATTAAGCGACTTTTTGGTATACCCCGAATATTCAGATCAAAGAGAAAGGGAGCTAAAAGAAATCATTATATAAACCACAATAATGATTACTGCAGAAGTTGCGACTATATCCCAAACATTATAGCTTAATTTATTCTCCGCTTTTTGGTCGGCACTTACCGTACCAAATGTGAGACCGGCCAATTGAGCATCTGAAGGTGCCGGGTAGAACATACTGACAATTACGGCGATTGCTATGCACATTGCAAAGAAATAGGCGCCAAAAACCAGCCAATTGATGTCAGCAATACTGAACAGGAAACTACCTTCCGCGAAACTTGATTTTAAAATTTCCAGCGTCAATTTTGAGAATCCAATAATGAACCCACCAATCAGAGTGGCAATCGCTCCATTTGCGTTGATGCGTTTGTAGAATATGCCTAACAAAAAAACTGCAGCTATCGGCGGAGAGATATAGGCCTGAACGTTTTGCAGGTATTCATACAGCCCGTCGGATAGGGTAGTGATAATCGGAATCCACAAGAGACCAAGACCGACTACAAAAAATGTTGCAATTTGACCTGTTTTCACTAATTCCTCCTCCGGTTTTTCGGGCTTTATTTTTTTGTATATATCCAATGTAAACAGGGTCGAGCATGAGTTGAAAACCGAGGCCAACGAGCTCATGAGTGCGGCCAGAAGGCCGGCGGCGACCAAACCTCTCAATCCTGACGGCATTAGATTGCTCATCAAAACCGGAAAGGCTTCATCCGGATTTTCCCATTGGAGTTTACCCTGCATTTTTAGGGCTAAGGCGATTACCCCAGGTATCAGAAAAAGAAATACCGGCATCAATTTTAGTAGTGCGCCGAAGATGCTACCGCGTCTTCCTTCTTTAATGTTTTTCGCCGTCAAAACACGTTGTACGATTACTTGATCCGTGCACCAGTACCAAATACCTACAACAGTACTGGTAATGAATAAGGGAAGCCAGGGATAATCTGGGTCAGAATTCGGGCGCCACATGTTGAAATAGTCCCCACCTACGGTTTCTTTTAATTCGCCCCAGCCGCCAACGGCATCGAGCCCAAGAAAGGTTAAAATACCAGCGCCGAGAACCAACACTATGGCTTGAATGGTCTCGGTGTAGACTACCGCTCGCATACCCCCTAAAACAGTATAAAGCCCGGTAAGAACAACGGTCGCTACTGCCCCGATCCAAAACGGAATGCCCAACAGGGCCGAAACAACCACGCCGCCAGCATAAATCGTTACGGACACTTTAGTCAGGATGTAAGCAATCAAAGAAACAATCGAGAGCACCCATCGCGAACGGCTATCGAAACGCTTTTCAAGAAATTCTGGCATGGTAAACACGCCGCTGCGTGCATAAAAGGGAAGAAAGACCCAGCCCAGCATAAGTACGATCCAAGCGTGCATTTCATAAATCAACAGTGGCATTTTATCGCTAGCTCCATTGCCCGCAAGACCAACGACGTGCTCTGAGCCTATATTCGACGCAAAAATAGACGCCCCTACCATGAACCAGCCGATATTTCTACCCGCCAAAAAGTAATCTTCAGTATTCTTTTGTTTTTGACGAATGACCCACCAAGCGACGCCAAGTAGAATTACGAAATAGGCGGTGATAACAATCCAATCTAACGAGTCTAATGCTTTCATAAGTTTTACCTCAATTGACCGTTACTTCGCCAACATCTTCCTGTATCAGCCAGTCTCTTGCATCTGTGGATTCCGTTGTTATATTGCAATTGATAAACTTCACACTATCGGTATGTCTAATAAAAAAGGCATGGGCATTTGTATCGCTGAATTTGTATCCTTCGGGATACTTGCCATCGTATTCCATAACCTCTTGTCCGGTTTTTTTGATTCCGCCTTTCAACTCCAGATCTAAATCTTCGAAAGTGACATTTTGGACATTGTGTCCCGGTATACCCGTAATGATGGAGGGATACTGTTGCGTAAACCCCTTACCCCGAATATTTTTGAAATGGATGTTGGAGATGGTACCTATTCTCGATTTTCTGCCTGGTACGGTTCGGCCGCGATCCGCCAAGAGTATAAATATTGCCTGTCCCGTATTCGAGATATTTACATCGCTGATATTGATATTGTCTATGATTGCGCCGTCCATGGACTCAATGACGAGGGCCGAATTGCGATAGGCATTCTCAATCTTCAAACCGGACACCTCGAAATCCATAAAACTTCCTAGCGCATCGGTACCCAATTTGAAGCCATTACCGGCATTGACGTTGAGCTTGTCTACCACGCAATTGCGAACTACCACGTTTTTGCAACCGTATTCGCTTCCGCTCTTGAAGCAGATACCGTCATCTTCCGATTTGATATCGCAATCTTCTATAAGTACATTGTGACAGTCGACGATATCGATTCCGTCTCGGTTGGGGGCCAGATTTCCGGTACGCACCTTTAAATTTCGAAGGATCACA
>JBAUIP010000542.1:0-1655 GCA_049683055.1 Pricia sp. | reverse complement strand
GGCATGCTGACCAATTGGTCAACTTTGCAACGGTCAACAAATACGTTACGTAAATTAGAGCTTCAAGAAAAGAAAGGCTTATTGCGACGTTTACCAAAAAAAGAATTAGCTTCAGCACTAAGACGTAAACAAAAATTACAAAGAAATTTAGGGGGTGTGAAACGTATGACCCGTTTACCCCATATTGCCATTATTATTGGACAAAATGAAGAATTAAATGCGTTAGAGGAGTGCAATAAATTAGGTATTCGTCACATTACTTTATTAGACACAAATAACGACCCAAGATTGGCTGATTTATTTATTCCGGCCAATGATGATTCAGTAAACAGCTTAGCCCTTGTCTTAGAGTTATTGGCCACTGCCATTCTAGACGGTAAATCAATTTATCGACAAAATAAAAAACAAAGTGCCCAACGTACCATTAGAAAATCACCACATCCATTAAAAATAGAAAATTTTACAATCGGTGAGAAAAAAATTGACCTTAGCCCAAAACCGATGCCGTTACCCGTGACTACACGAAAGCAACCGGTTTTATCGCCAGCCCCAATTAGGCCACAAAAACGGATTCCGTAAAAAGCCTGCTAAAAAACAAAAATAGAAACGGAAACCAACGCCGGTTTTGAAACCGGATTCAGCTAAATCAAATACGGCTGTAGCATTTGGACGTGGTTTTCTTAAATAGGTTACATTTAGTGTTCAACACACGTTTACAATGTCGCCTAAAACAAAGCTCTATTTTTGAATTTAAGTTACTTTGTTATGGTTGTTAAAAAACTCTATTACTTAAAAAAGTTAACCTTATTATGACCGCACAAACAAATGTTTTGTTTGACTGCGCTGAAGTCTCAGTTGGTCAGCATTTCTACTGGTACATTGGAAACTATAGCGTTCATGGACAAGTATTATTAATGTCATGGCTAGTTTTTATTTTAATTGGCACCGCATCCTTTTTAGGTAATCGTCAGCTAGCCATGGAACCCAGCGGCTTTCAAAATTTAAACGAATTTTTTACGGAATATATTCGTGACTTAACCAAAACACAAGTGGGTGAAGAAGATTATCAAAAATGGGTTCCATTTGTTGGGACGATTTTTTTGTTTATTTTTGTGTCGAATTGGACGGGGGCTTTATTGCCTTGGCGTATAATTGAACTACCCAGTGGTGAACTGGCCGCACCAACCAATGATATTAATACAACTGCTTGTTTGGCCATGTTAACGTCGCTAAGTTATTTTTATGCTGGCATTAATAAAAAAGGCTTAGGTTATTTTAAACGCTATGTTAGTCCAGTGGCTTACCTACTACCCATCAATATATTAGAAGATTTTTCAAAACCTTTAAGTTTAAGTTTCCGACTGTTTGGTAACATTCTAGCCGATGAACTTGTTGTAGGTGTATTAGTAAGCTTAGTACCATTGGTCATACCTATTCCTTTGATGTTGTTAGGTTTATTCACTTCGCTTGTCCAGGCGCTGGTATTTTCCACGTTAGCGGGAGCCTATATTGGTGAAGCACTGGAAGATCATCATTAAGTTAAAAATTGTTGAGCTTAACACTCAAAATGATAATGTAAGGTTCGTTTTATGGGTTTACATTTCTTGAAACAGAAAACTGCCTAGTTACAAAGGTTTTAACCTATGCTATAACTT
>JBAUIP010000541.1:0-2595 GCA_049683055.1 Pricia sp. | reverse complement strand
GAAGACATTATTGCCATCGAAATCAATCCCCGCGTCTCGCGATCCTCGGCCTTGGCCTCGAAAGCAACAGGATACCCTATCGCCAAAATTGCCGCCAAACTGGCCATCGGCTACCACTTGGACGAGCTTGACAACCAGATTACCAAGTCCACTTCCGCACTGTTCGAACCTACTTTGGATTATGTCATCGTCAAGATTCCCCGATGGAATTTCGATAAGTTCGAAGGTTCCGACCGTACCCTCGGACTGCAAATGAAGGCCGTGGGCGAGGTGATGGGCATCGGCCGATCGTTTCAGGAAGCGCTGCACAAGGCCACCCAATCCCTCGAAATCAAAAGGAACGGACTGGGTGCCGACGGCAAGGGCTATACCGATTACGATAAAATCATCTCCAAACTGACCATTCCCAGTTGGGATCGGGTCTTTGTCATCTACGATGCCATTCAGTTGGGCATTCCTTTGAGCCGCATCCACGATATTACTAAAATCGATATGTGGTTCCTGAAGCAATACGAAGAGCTGCATTATCTGGAAAAGGAGATTTCTACCTTTACTATTGACACCATCACCCGGGAACTGATGCTGGAAGCCAAACAAAAAGGTTTCGCTGACCGGCAGATTGCCCACATGCTCGATTGCTACGAAAGCGAGGTACATAAAAAACGGACCCAGGACATGGGCATCAACCGGGTCTACAAACTGGTGGATACCTGTGCTGCGGAGTTCAAGGCAATGACCCCCTATTATTACTCCACCTTCGAAGAGGAAATCGAACGGCCGGACGGTACCCGCTACGTCGAGAACGACAGTGTGGTCACGGACAAGAAAAAAATCGTGGTACTCGGCTCCGGACCCAATCGGATAGGTCAGGGCATAGAGTTCGATTACTGCTGCGTGCACGGCGTACTGGCCGCGGCGGAGTGTGGGTACGAGACCATTATGATCAATTGCAATCCGGAAACGGTTTCGACGGATTTCGATACGGCGGACAAGCTCTACTTTGAGCCGGTATTTTGGGAACATATTTACGATATCATTCTGCACGAAAAGCCGGAAGGCGTCATCGTACAGCTGGGCGGTCAGACCGCGTTGAAGTTGGCGGAAAAACTGGATAAATACGGCATCAAAATTATCGGTACCAGCTTCCAGTCCCTCGACCTGGCCGAAGATCGTGGAAGTTTTTCGGAGTTGCTAAAAGAGAACGATATTCCTTTTCCCGAGTTCGGGGTGGCGGAAACGGCCGATGAAGCTTTGGAACTCGCCGATAAATTGAATTTTCCGCTGCTGGTAAGACCATCCTACGTTTTGGGCGGACAGGGAATGAAAATCGTCATCAATAAAGAAGAACTGGAGGAACACGTAGTGGACTTGCTGCGAAAAATCCCCAATAACAAACTCTTGCTCGACCATTATTTGGACGGTGCCATTGAGGCCGAGGCCGACGCCATTTGCGATGGTGAGGAGGTTTACATCATTGGCATCATGGAGCATATCGAGCCTTGCGGTATCCACTCCGGGGATTCCAACGCCACGCTTCCGCCTTTCAATCTGGGAGAATTCGTGCTTCAACAAATCAAGGACCACACCAAAAAAATTGCCTTGGCGCTGAATACCGTCGGACTCATCAACATCCAGTTCGCCATTAAGGACGATATCGTGTACATCATCGAGGCCAATCCGCGTGCTTCCCGAACCGTGCCCTTTATCGCCAAAGCATACGGAGAACCCTACGTCAACTACGCCACCAAGGTTATGTTGGGCGAGAAGAAAGTAAAGGATTTTGATTTCAACCCCCATCTGGACGGATTTGCCATCAAGCAACCCGTATTTTCATTCAATAAGTTCCCGAATGTCAATAAGAACTTAGGTCCGGAGATGAAGAGCACCGGCGAGAGCATCCTATTTATCGATAGTTTGAAGGATGACCAATTCTATGATTTGTACGGGCGGAGGAAGATGTATTTGTCGAAGTAACTCTAGGTTAATTTATCTTCAGAATAAAGTCTCCTAATTTCTTTTTTGTCGAACTTTCCGACACTGGTGCGGGGAACCTGTTCAATAAATACGAAGTGGTCAGGGATTTGGTAGTTGACAAAATTCTGGGATAGAAATTTTTTCAGCTCCTCATCGGACAGTTTTTCATTCTTGTCGGCCAGCACGATGGTCGCCAGAGGCCGTTCGGACCATTTTTCGTCCGGAATCGCTATGACTGCGGCTTCCTTGATTTTGGGGTGCGACATCAGGGCAGATTCCAGCGCCACACTTGATATCCATTCCCCGCCGCTTTTGATAAGGTCTTTGGTGCGGTCGGTGATTTCCATATATCCATCGTCGTCGATGGTACTGACATCTCCCGTTCGGAACCATCCGTCATCCGTAAAATTTTCGCGGTTATTGGTCTTGAAATAGGAACGGATGACCCAGGCGCCCCGTACCTGTAATTCGCCCATGGTCTTTCCGTCCCGCGGGGCGACCGATCCGTCCTCCCCAATAATTCGCATTTCGATTCCTGGGAACTCGATGCCCTGCTTGGCCCGCACTTTGATTTTCATGTCGGATTCCAATTTTTGATGTCTTGGCTGCAATCGGCTGGCC
>JBAUIP010000540.1:0-4131 GCA_049683055.1 Pricia sp. | reverse complement strand
GTCCCATCGAAACAGACCCTTCATTTTTAGAACTCCCTTCCTTCAAAAGAATCTGATTGATTCGAGCGAAAGAACCCGATTGATTCGAGGGTATTTTTGAAGTCAATCTTCAATGAAAAAACACTGCCCTCCTTTTTTACTGGCTCTCTATAGTTTTGATCCAATCTAATAAAATGTTAACGTTTCCGATATTTAGTGCCCGTAAACGGCATAAAACCCTTATATTCTTGGGATTATAAAACTAAATCCAAATTATATGCAAACACAATTAGAAAACTTCGCGAACAATGTACTCGACTACATACCGGGTATACTCGGGGCATTATTAGTGCTCTTTATCGGATGGCTCATCGCCAAGGGAATTAAAGCCCTCATCGTAAGGCTGCTGAGAAAAACCTCTTGGGACGAACGCCTGTTCAAGAACAGCAGTATGGGCGATACCAATGTTTTTTTGGGCAACATCTTTTATTACGTCGTCATGATCGTAGTGCTGCTCATCGTACTCGAAATACTGGGCGTGGACCAAGTATTGACCCCATTGGAAAATATGCTGGACGAGTTCTTGGCCTTTATTCCCAACCTTATTGGCGCCGCTCTTATCGGCTTTGTCGGATACCTTTTGGCCAAATTCGTATCGAACCTCATCAATATCGGGGGCAATTTTTTAGACAAGGTCGTGGACAAGACCGGCTTTAAGGATACTAACAAATTGGTCAACATCGTACGCAAGGTCGTCTTTATCGTGATTTTCGTTCCTTTTCTGATCCAAGCCTTCAACGCTTTGGAAATGGATGCCATATCGGGGCCGGCGAATAGCATCCTCAACGGATTTGTCGGTATGTTGGGCGAAATCATTATTGCCTCGCTTATCCTAATCATCTTTATTTGGGGCGGTAAATATCTCGCGGATTTCCTCGAGGACCTCTTTAAAAGTTTGGGACTGGATAGAACGGCGGATAAAATCCACATGCAGAACATGATCGGTGCCGACCAGTCCTTATCCAAGATTATAGCCAATGTGATTTATTTTTTCCTGGTGTTCTTCGGTGTGATAACGGCGGTGGAAATCCTAGGATTGACGCAGCTTACCGACACTTTGAACCAAATTCTGGAACTTACCGGACAGATTCTCTTCGGACTGCTCATCTTGGCCGTAGGTAATTATATTTCGATGCTCATCTACAACACGATGACGAAATCGAACAACAATACCTTTATTGCCGGGGTCGTACGCTGGTCCGCTTTGGCGCTCTTTATCGCCATTGCCCTGCGTACCATGGGCATCGCCAACGAGATCGTAGAATTGGCATTCGGACTCATTTTGGGAGCCATCGCCGTTGCGGTCGCCTTGAGTTATGGTCTCGGTGGACGCGATGCAGCGGGAGAACATTTTAAGGATATTATTGCCCGTTTCCGAGACGAGACGAAAAGTACTTCGGATAGTGCTGGTGGAAAAACTATCCCAAGGGATGCTTCCCGGAAACCCAATGATGATAAGAACAATCTGTTTTCCGATGGTAAAGGTCCGGATAGTAAATCCTGATCGAGACCTGTATAATTGAAAAGTATCGTTGTCAATTCTTAATAATCAATCTGGATTATTAGAAGGATGCATTCCAAATACAAACCCTGCCGAAACGTTTTTGGCAGGGTTTTTTTGTGGATTATTTTGGCCGTGAACCATGTGTCGAGAGGGCTGATGTTTTGAGAAAAAAAGGCTGGAAAAAACCAATGAGAGTTTGTTCTTTGAGATTCTATTGATGGGTTTTTAGATTGGACTTTCCGCGAAGAATGGCTAAGTTTAAAGAGAAAAAAATGAACTGAGCATTAATTTTCCCATTTTATCTATAATTGAAACAACTACTTTACATGAAACATGTAAATAATTGAATTTAAATAAAATAAATACCTAGGTTAAACACAAATTATTATGCTTTCGGAGGTCTATTCCCTCGTTATTTCCAAAATTTCCTGTCTTTGACACTATAGGCATCCCGAAGCACATCCACCAGAACTGCGTGGTCGATTTCTTCCAAATTTTGATAGCGCAGGGAACGCATCATTTTGCGTCCGGCGGTAGTCAATTTTTCAAGATGCACGGTCAGGTGGGCGGCGTTCCAAAATCCCAAATCAACATAGTTTTTAGACTGGTTGAGATAGCAAAAAGGTCGTCCATTGACATAGTAAAAAGGAATTCGGTATTTGAATTTCAGGTCCGCTTCCGGCACCGTTCGTTCGATGACCGATTGCAGATGCAGCAAAATATCCCGATAGGGTTCGCTTTGATTTAGGATATAGGCTAAGGCGGGATTCATATCGACTTAAATTTACGGTTTCTTAACCAAGACATCCTTTTTATTTTCCCAAGGAATAACAGAAATCAATACATTTGAAAAAACTGAAACTATGAAGTATATCTGTTTCTTTCTATCCATACTCATCTCTGGACTTAGCCAGTCACAAGACCACTCCCATGCCTCGTCCACTCCCCTATCCTATCCCAACATTGAAGGATACATAACGCTCAAGACCGACCTGCACCAGCATACCGTTTTCTCCGATGGAAAGGTATGGCCTACAATTCGGGTGATGGAAGCCCTTCGGGACAGCCTCGACGTCATATCCCTGACAGAACATCTCGAATATCAACCCCACTCGGAAGACATTCCGCACCCCGATCGCAACCGTTCTTTCGAGCTGGTCAAGGCCATGGACGAAGCCGAGGAACACGGTCTGCTGATCGTCCATGGCTCCGAAATCACCCGTTCGGAACCTGTGGGACACAGCAACGCCATCTTTATTTCCGATGCGAACCCCTTGTTGACCGAAAAACCGGAGACCGCTTTCGCGGAGGCCAAAAAACAGGATGCCTTTGTGTTCTGGAACCATCCGTCCTGGTATGCGCAAAGTCCGAAAGGCACACCGATTCTGAGCGATTTTCAGAAGGCCCGGATCAAGGATGGCGAACTGCACGGTATCGAGGTAATCAACACTACGGATTATTCTGAGGAAGCCCTGAAGCTGGCACTGGAACAAAATCTGACCATCATGGGCACTAGCGATATCCACGGCTTAATTGATTGGGATTATTCCGAAAAAGGAAACAAGCGGCCCATCACCTTGGTCTTCGCCGAGGAAAAAGGTATCGAAAGCCTTCGAGCGGCTCTTTTCGCCGGGCGCACGGTAGCGGTGTTCAATAATCTGTTAGTAGGGAAAGAAGAATTTCTCAAGCCCTTGCTCCGCGCGTGCATCGAGGTGGTCAAGGCCGAGTATATCGAGAAAACACAGGTACTTGAGGTAGAACTGAAGAATGTTTCCAGCAGCGATCTGCTCTTCGAGAATCAAATGGAATACACCTTTTATAGCAGCTCCCCTGTATTCGAGATACCTGCGGGAGGCACCAAAACGCTTCAAATCAAAACCTTGACGGCCAAATCCACGATCAGCTTGAAGTTGAAGGCTCTGGGCGCGTTTACGGCTCCTAAGGTTCAGCCGGTAGTCGCATGGGAAATTAAAGTTAAATAGGAAGCGGACTTGAGAATTACCGCAGAATATTTTCAAGTCAGCTACCTGAGATGCCTAGTTTGACCGTGAAAATCTTTTAACCATTATTCCTTCCCGTTGACATAGTCCTGCAAATACGAATACCGATCGGTCAATTTCCCGTTCTGGGTCATTCGGGCGCGTTCGAGCACGCCGTTTTCGTCCTCATTGAAAAAAGCAGGGATTACGTTTTTGAGGAAGGCCTCACCGAAGCCTTCGCTGGCATCGCGTGGGAGTTCGCAGGGTAGGTTGTCGACCGCCATCACGGCAATGGCATTTCGGCTCTTAAAATCGGTTTCCTGTTCGGTTTCTGGATCGTACCCATAAATCGGTTCCGCAATGGTCGAGGGGCGGATGGTACTCGCCACAGGCCCATCGATATCGCAACTCACATCTGCCACGACCCTGATTTTAAAATCCCGATGTTTGGGATCTTCACGGGTAAAGAGGTAGGGGGCGCCTTGACCGTAAAAGTGTCCCGCGATAAAGAAATCCGTCACCTTGGCAAACCGGAAAAAGTCGGATTCGTAGGTGGCGGGGTTTTCGAAAAAATCTTGAGTGTCGTGGCCATTCCGTCCGGCATTATCC
>JBAUIP010000539.1:0-2629 GCA_049683055.1 Pricia sp. | reverse complement strand
ATATTCACAAGAAATGGACCATGGTATTGGCAGCCGACGACAAGACCATATTCTACGAGTCGAAAAATCTTAAGGAATGGAATTTATTATCCGATTTCGGGCAGAACATCGGCGCCCACGGTGGGGTCTGGGAATGTCCTGATCTATTTCCGCTACAAGTACAGGGTGGGGAAGAAACCAAGTGGGTGCTCTTGGTGAGCATCAATCCCGGTGGTCCGAACGGCGGTAGTGCGACCCAATATTTTATCGGGGATTTTGACGGTACCAATTTCGTTCTGGACCCGAACTTCAAAAAAGAGCTGCAGGAAGAACATGATTTTTGGATCGATTTCGGAAAGGACAACTATGCGGGAGTCACCTGGTCGAATGCCGCCACTAGCGATAACGGAAAATATTTTATAGGATGGATGTCGAATTGGCAATATGCCAATGAGGTGCCCACGGAAACTTGGCGCGGGGCCATGACCGTAGCTCGGGAGCTTCAACTGATAAAGACCCCAAAATCGTACCGGCTTGTCTCTCAGCCCGTGGACCAGCTTGAGGATTTTAGAACCAAAAAATACCAAAAAGAGGATATTTCCATCGGTGGGGAAACAGTACTCACAACTTCGGAAAAAATAAATCTCTCCAGCGCAGAAATCAGGTTTAAAATTTCCGAGCCGAAAGCCGGGTTCAAGTATGTCTTATCGAACCAACAGGGTGATTCCCTCGTCTTCGGTTTTAAGGCCACCGACCGGCAGTTCTACCTCGATCGAGGTCAGGCCGGAAAGGTGGACTTTTCCGAAGAATTCGCCAAACAACCTTCTACGGCACCAAGAATAGGAGAGGGGCAGGGTATCAATGGCATCATACTTTTGGATAAGACGTCTGTCGAGCTTTTCTATAACGATGGTACGACTGTGATGACAGAAATATTCTTCCCCAACGCCCCTTTTGAAAGTCTATCCATCGCACCCGAAAATCAGGAATTTATATTGGATCGCATTGAAGTACATGAACTCAATTTTAACTAAAGCTAACTATTATGAAAATGAAATTAGTATTTTATTTATTGGTCTTAAGCTCCATCGGCCTTTTGGCACAGGAGCCTATCACCGGTACGGTCACCTCCGCTGAAGACGGTATGCCGTTGCCGGGAGCATCCGTCGTCGTCGTGGGCACCACGAACGGTACCACTACTGATTTTGACGGCATTTACAGTCTTGACGGGGTGGCACCCGACGCTACCTTGGCCTTCAGTTATATCGGTTTTTTGCGCGTCGAAGTTCCGGTTGACGGACAAAACGCGATAGACGTGGCCCTGAATCCCGATGCCCAGCAATTGGAAGAAGTAGTGTTGACCGGTTATGCCACGGAGCGCAAGGTCGACCTGACCGGGGCGGTGACCGTGGTCGATGTCGCCCCGATAGCGGGGCAAAGCTTGAGCTCGGGTAGTCCGGTCCAAGCCTTACAGGGCCGAGTACCCGGCTTGTTTATAGAAAAATCGGGAAATCCCAATGGCTCGAACAGCCGTATTCTGATTCGTGGGGTCACCACCTTGGGCGATAATAGTCCCCTGTTCGTCATCGACGGGGTGCCTACCTTGAGACAGGAGGTTTTTTCAAGCATCAATCCTAGTACCATCGAATCGGTTCAAGTGTTGAAAGATGCCTCGGCCTCCTCATTGTACGGAGCCAGGGCGGGTAATGGGGTCGTCATAGTGACCACAAAAAACCGGGCCAAGGCGGCCGACGGCGAAAAATTCAGTGTATCGATTAATTCTAATATTTCGGTGCTGTCCGAGAACCAACAGCGTTATGACGTGCTGAACGCGCAGCAACGTGGAGAAGTACTCTGGAGGGCATCGATCAACGACGGGGCCGATCCTGCATCCGGTTTCGGGGAAATTTATGATTTTGACTGGAACGACGACTTTGATAATCCGGTATTGAACAATGTAAGTGCCCAACCTTTTGTCGGAGGCGACCCCAACGTTCCTTCCGGAGACACCGATTGGCAGGAGGAGACCTATGAAACGGGCTATGTCTATAATAACGAGGTCAGTGTTTCTGGCGGAAACGAGAAGTCTTTTCACCTGATTAATTTGGGGTACCTGAAGAATACCGGTATCCTGAAATACACGGGATACGAAAGGTATAACGCCAAGCTGAATTCCAATTTCAACCTGTTCGACAATCGGGTCCGCGTTGGGGTCAATACCCAAATGTACACTTCCGATGAAACTTTGGCATCCCTTGACGTAGGCAGTACGCCCATCCCGGCTCTGGCCATACGTTTGGCACCTACCATTCCCTTGAGGGACAATGAGGGTAATTTTGCGGGCCCTTTAGGTGCCGGTTATTCGGATAGAAATAATCCGGTGCTGATGCAATTTTTAAACCGGTGGGACAATACCGAGCGTACCACGGTGTTCGGTAATGTATTCGCGGAATGGGATATCCTCAAAAATCTGACCTTTAGGACCAGTTTAGGCCTTGACTTTTCCGATTTTAAGGCTAAGGATATCGAACCCAAGGTAAGCAATGGATTCGTCAACCGGACGAACAACCGTCTGATTTTGGATACTAATAAATTTACCAGTCTGGTCTTTACCAATACGCTGAACTATCAATTGGAGCTGGGCGAGCAC
>JBAUIP010000538.1:0-8704 GCA_049683055.1 Pricia sp. | reverse complement strand
CTCAAAAAGGGCACTATCGGAAAACATAAGATTACCGCCTATGGGGAGACAAAGGTGAACACCTTGGGCGTTGAAAATGAGGAGGCCAAGATTGTTGCCTATGGCGAGGGAAGCTACCGCCTAAAGGTCAACGACCGAATCAAAATTACTGCCTATGGCGAGGCGACGGTCGCGTACGAGGGAAATCCCGAAGTGGACAAGGGTATAATCATCGGGGAGGCGAGTATCCAGAAGATCCAATAATACATTGAACCGTATTGAGCAAAACTTCCCTATCGGCACCAGCTTTGAAAGTGTCAAAACTAAGTTTGGTAAATAGAGTCCCAATAAAATCTTAGGTAAGAACCAACTACCGCTTGCTCTCATTTTCCAGAATCTGAACCAAATCGGTTTTCAGTCTTGGAAGCTCTTCTTGGGCAGTGTCCCAAATAATTTCACTTTCAACTCGGTCGTAATCATGAATCAGCACATCTCGAAAACCGGCCATTTTACGCCAAGGGATACCACTATGTTCCGTTTTAAATTCATCGCTTACCCTTTTTGTTGCCTCCCCGATAATCTCAAAGCATCTGATGACGGCTTTTTGTCTTAGTTTGCTGTTTTGGAACTGGTCTTCGGTCACTTCGAAAAGAAACTCTTCGATATCGGTGATTTGCTCTAAAATGTCGCCGATATACCCTAGGTTATTTTTCATAGATGATTTGTAAATCTTTCATAACATAAGGCCTTATCCATTCCTTCAAGCTTTTTTTGGAAACAAAATCCACTTTTCGTTGGAGTTTTTCCTCTAGGTCCAGTTTGATTCCGACCAAATCGAATAAATTGATTCGTGTATTCAATGTGTAAAGTATATCGATATCGCTTTTTGACGTCATTTCATTTCGTGCATAGGATCCGAAAACCCCTATTTCCTTGGGGTCATATTGTTTTAGGTAATCGATGATTATTTGGTTGGTTTTTGTGTCCATAAATTATTTTCACCTTGCATCAAATTAAAACCTATTCTTTTTGTTTGAATGGATAAGACGAAGTGCTACTTGATATACTAAGGATTAAAAGCGGTGCCCACCATTGAGCCGGCTGTACTCCTTTCACCAATATTTGAAACTAAAATACAAAAAAAGGATGCATGCATCCTTTAATTGTAAAATTTGATTTGAAGGCCGGATGCAAACATCATGCGGTCAGGACGAACCATATTCTTCTGGTAATACAACGACACCAGCCTCGCGAGTGTCAAATTGTTGTACATGATGTGTCAATATTTTAGACAAATAGGATGTTCTGCCACTGAAAATTAAATTATAAAATATTGATATTCATTTACTTATAAATTTGGCACCATAATCGATTTTCACGAGCTGTGCCAGTATAGTCGGACGGTTATATTTTATTTTAGTCTCCGAACTCAAGATGAATTCTCTGGTCAACAACCTGACTAACAAATTCAATAAGAAATAGCATGTTCAAGAACCATCTAAAAATTGCTTTTCGAAGTCTGAAAAAGCAGCCCTTTTTTACCTTTCTCAACACTTTCGGACTCGCCATCGGTATGGCCGGAGGATTGCTCATATCCCTTTATATCTACGACGAACTGAGTTTCGATAAAATGTTTGCCGATGCCGACCGTATTTATCGCATCGATACCGATATAAAGTACGGAGGCGCTGATATCAGGGCAACGGAATCGGCCGCTCCCATGGCGGCGACACTACAGCGTGATTTTTCGCAAGTCGAGTCGACGGTAAGGCTTCGACATCGTGGAAGCGCCCTACTCCGAAAAAATAGCACGGAAACAAACACCAAAGAACTTGCCGTTGCCTTTGCCGACTCCACGTTCTTGGATTTCTTCGGATTGGAGTTGTTCGTGGGCGACCCAAAGACCGCATTGACCGAACCGAACACTTTGGTGCTTACCAAAACCGCTGCCGAGAAACATTTTGGGGTACAGAATGCACTAGGTCGAACCATGTTGTTGAAC
The DNA here is from genome assembly GCA_049683055.1 of Pricia sp. Classification (GTDB taxonomy): domain Bacteria; phylum Bacteroidota; class Bacteroidia; order Flavobacteriales; family Flavobacteriaceae; genus Pricia. The sequence goes on along the minus strand of JBAUIP010000538.1, from coordinate 6,723 downwards.
AATACCGATACCTACACCGTTACCGGGGTCATCGATGACCTACCTAAAAATTCTTTTTTGAGGGAACATGGTGTCTTTATGGCCATGGCCGGTTATGCGGGCTCCGATAAGAACCATTGGGGCAGCATGAATTATTTCACTTTTGTCAAGTTGATACCCAGTGTGAATAGTGCAGATTTTAAGGAACCCCTGCAGAGTATGTTTGAAAGGTACATGCTTCCTTGGGTTCAAGAATCAATGCCGGGTATTACCGCGGCATCGTTTGCCGCTTCGGGTAATTATATGCGCTACCACACCATGCCGTTGACCGATATTCACTTACATTCCTCCAATCGGCAGTCTGAAATAAGTGCCAACAGTAGTATCCAGACCGTCTATATTCTTTCGTTCATAGCCCTATTTCTCATCGTGTTGGCCAGCGTGAACTTTATGAACCTTTCAACCGCCCATTCCCTCAAAAGGGCAAAGGAGGTCGGGGTACGAAAGACCTTGGGTTCGAATAAAGGTGATCTGGTGCGGCAGTTTCTGACGGAATCCGGTTTGATTGCATTCATTTCAATGCTCTTGGCCCTGATGATTGCGATTTTAATACTTCCATATTTTAATGATCTTGCCGGAAAATCTATCGCTATTCCCTATGCAAACCCGTTCTTTTGGTTGATTCTGGTTGGTGCAACAGTCATATTGGGACTTTTTTCGGGAAGCTATCCGGCCTTTTTCATGTCCCGTTTTATGCCTGTCTCGGTACTAAAAGGAAGTGGAGAAAGGAATGTTGGTGGTGGAAGGATAAGAAATTCCCTAGTCGTTTTTCAATTTGCGATTTCCGTTTTTCTGATCGTTAGCACACTTGTCGTTTTTCAACAATTGAAATACATCCAAGGAAAAAATCTCGGATTCACGAAAGACCAAGTCGTCTTAATCAATGACACATACGCTGCGGGAAGTCAAGTGGAAGCATTCAAGGAGGAGGTAACAAAATTGGGCCAAGTAAAAAGTGCCACATTAAGTGATTTTTTCCCTACGCCATCTACCCGGAACAACACCTCTTTCTTTAGGGAAGGTATGATTGATCAGGATAAGGCGATTCAGTTGCAGAATTGGTATGTTGACACTGATTACATTCCCACACTGGATATGGAACTTGTGGCGGGACGTAATTTTGATAGGAAATTCGCTACCGATTCCACTGCAATCATAATCAACGAAGCGATGCTGCCCATTCTGGGAATAGGCCCCGAAGAGGCTCTAGGAATGCGATTGACCGAAGATGTTGAGTTGGATGAAAAGGTCTACTACACCGTAATTGGTGTCGTCAAAAACTTTCATTACGAATCGTTGCGGGAAAATATTGATGCGCTAGGTTTTTTCTTGAAACCATCCTCGGGCACGATGGCCGTAAAAATTGACGCAGGTAACTTCTCCAGTACCATCGCCAGCATCGAATCCATTTGGAACGATATCGCCCCCGGCCAACCCTTCAACTACCAATTTATGGATGAATCGTTCAACACCACCTACGAGGCGGAACAACGTCTGGGGCGAATCTTTATGGTCTTCACCATTCTATCCATTCTGATCGCCTGTCTCGGTCTGTTCGGTCTGGCCGCCTTCAACGCCCAAAAGCGCACCAAGGAAATCGGTATCCGTAAAGTGTTGGGCGCTTCCGTGGGCCAGATTACCTACCGACTGACTACCGATTTCCTGAAAATGGTAGGTATCGCCATCTTGATTTCCCTGCCCATCGGTTGGTTCGTTATGAACAAGTGGCTGGAAGATTTTTCGTACCGTATCGACATCCCTTGGTGGGTATTCGCCCTGTCGGCTTTTTTGGCCTTGGGTATTGCCATCTTGACTGTTAGCTATCAGAGTATCAAGGCGGCGATAGTGGATCCGGTTAAGAGTTTGCGCACGGAGTGAAGAAATCAAGGCTAACATCATCAGAAAACGTTTTAAATTTCTAGAAGAAAATTATGCTAAAAAATAATATCAAAATCGCTTGGCGAAACATTATTAAAAACAGGGGGATATTTTCCCTCAACATCGCTGGACTCGCCGTAGGCATTGCATCTTGTCTTATAATTATGCTCTTCGTAGTCGATGAATTGAGCTACGACCGGTTTAATGAAAAAGCAGATGGAATCGTAAGGGTAGTTTTTAAGGCACAGATCGAGGGCGAAGATGTTCGGGAGGCAGTAGTAATGCCGCCAGTGGCGGAAACCTTAAAACGGGAATTCCCCGAGGTGGAAGAATCCACTCGTTTGCGCCGGATGGGCAAACCCAACATTGTCGTCGAAAACACCACTTTCAAGAACAGTAAATACGCGTGGGCAGACCCTAATTTTTTCGAGGTATTCACCCTTCCAATCATCAAAGGGGAGACGTCAACGCCTTTGAGCGAACCCTTTACCGTGGTTTTGACGAAGGCGGAAGCGGAGCGCTACTTTGGAAGTATGGATGCAGCGGTAGGAAAATCGCTGCGAATGGGTGGCGAGGAACAACCCTACAAGGTCACCGCTATCATCGATGAGGTGCCAAGGAATTCCCACTTCCATTTCAAGGGATTCGTTTCGATGGAAGGCCATGAACTGGCCCAATCCGGCACTTGGATGAATTCCGATTTTTACACCTATTTGGTCTTACGGGAAGGATATGATTACAAACAGTTGGAAGCCAAACTGCCACAGGTTTTGGGACAGAACATGGGTCCGCAATTGCAGGAAGAACTTGGGGTTACTTTCACCGAGTTCAATCAAGAAAATGCCTTGGGACTCTACCTGCAGCCGCTGACGGACATCCACCTGAATCCCGAATTCTCAAAAGCATCCACTATGGAGGAAGGCGGCGATATCAAGTACGTTTACATTTTCAGTGCGGTCGCCCTTTTTATGTTGCTCATCGCCTGCATCAACTTTATGAACCTCTCTACGGCCGCCGCGGCCAAACGAGCCAAGGAGGTCGGCATCCGCAAAGTGCTCGGCTCGAACAAAAAGCAATTGGTCGGGCAGTTTTTGTTGGAATCGGCCATCGCCACCTTGATTGCGATGCTCATCGCAGGGATTTTGTTGGCGGTTTCCCTTCCCTTTTTCAATACGCTATCCGGAAAGGAACTCGCTCTGGCCGACCTGCTAAAACCACCCGTATTTGCGATTCTCCTTGTCGGCTCGGTGGTCATTAGTCTATTGGCGGGCGGCTATCCGGCGTTTTTCCTATCCTCCTTTAGACCCATATCCGCTTTAAAAAGCAAGTTCCTCGGTTTTGGGAAGAGCAAGGGCATCCGAAGTGGATTGGTGGTCTTCCAATTTGTCATATCCGCCGGACTCATCCTCGCCGTGCTGGTGGTCAACCAACAGATGAACTACATCCAAAATAAAAACCTAGGATATGACAAAGACCAAATTCTGGTGCTGCGGGAGTCCTATTTATTAGGAAACAACAACGAGACGCTGAAGAATGAATTATCGAAAAATCCGAAAGTTGCCGGGGTGTCGCAATCCTCTTTCGTACCCGCTGGTCCATCGGATAATGCGGTCTTCGGAATTTATAAGGATGGCAAGTTCAAGCGGAGGAGCGCGCTGTACAACATAGACGAAAACTACCTCTCCGTCATGGGGATGCAATTACTGGAAGGGCGTAATTTCTCCGAAAAATTCGGCTCTGAGGAAGGCCATACCGTCATCAACCAAAGTGCCGCCAAGGCCTTTGGATTGGGTGACAATCCCGTAGGCAAATCCTTTGAAAGAGCCGCCGATCCCGAAAACGAAACCCTGACCGTCATCGGTGTTGTTGAGGATTTCCACCACGAATCCCTCCACCGCGCCATCGAACCCCTCATCATGGTATACGGCTCCGGCGGCGGACTCATCGTCAAGGCAAAAACAGGCGATATGGCTGGCCTCATTGCCGACACCAAGACCCTCTGGAACAGTTTTAACACCGACGAAACCTTCAGCTTCTCCCTTTTGGACGAATCGTACCGGCAAACCTACTTGGCAGAGCAAAAAATGGGCACCGTACTCAACGTATTCGCCCTGCTGACCATCTTGGTCGCCTGCCTCGGCCTCTTCGGCCTCGTCACCTTTACGGCCGAGCGGCGGTTCAAGGAAATCGGCATCCGCAAGGTGTTGGGCTCGTCCGTTGCCCAGATTATGGCAATGCTGTCCACCGATTTCCTTAAGCTGGTCGGCATCTCGTTTTTAGTGGCCTTTCCCCTGGGATATTATTTGATGGATAAATGGCTGCAAGGTTTCGCCTACCGTATAGAAATGCAATGGTGGCTGTTCGCGCTAGCGGGATTGATTACAATGCTGATCGCCTTCGCGACCATAAGCTGGAAGAGTTTCAGGGCGGCGACGATGAACCCGGTGAAGGCTTTGCGGGATGAATAGGATGCTGGCCCTAAAGCTTGAAACGGACAGAGAACTCAAATTCAAATGGTTGAAAAAGCTGATTGTAGGTTGAGGTAGTCTTACAGCCCGTAAACACCTCTAAAACTGTTTTAGAAAATTGGAAGCATTCATAATGGGAATATTTCTGAAAGGGTGGAGTATCAATAAATTCTTGTCACCGGTGACGATGCAGGAGGCTTTCGCGGTGACCGCTAGTTCGAGAAATTTATTGTCCTTGGGGTCACGGCAGTCGGTGATTTGGACATTAGGGAAAATTACTTTGGACTTGGATTCAATCCGATCAATAAATTGCCATCGTTCCTCGTCCGACAAGTATGAATCAAACTTTTTACGGAATAGCACGTTGGCCAATTCATTCATCGTTTCGTTCGAGACGACCAGATTGCCTTGTTCAAAAGCGGCATCAAGAGCTTTTGCAGTCGTCGAATTCTCAAAAAGTACGGCACTTACGAGGTTGTTGGTGTCAAAGACAAAGAAATCAGTCATCCTCGTTCAAAATCTCCTGAAGTATTTCTTCGGTAAGGCCCCGTTGCTTGACTTTAAGTCGAATCTCGTCAAGAAATTTCTGGAATTCCCCATCGGAATTCGCCATAAGTTTTTTGGCCATACGTATATCCAATTCTTGCTCGATGCTGTCCCTCAATTCTGGAGAGGCAGCGCGCCACTTTTTTGCGGTGTCGTTATTGACCTGTATGACTATCCGTTCCATAGAAAAATTATTTCAATAGTAAAAATACAAAAAATAAAATTCGGATTTCCTCAAAGTCATCATGGCTTTTAAAAGCCAAAGTGTTTGCGGCCCATTGAAAAATGACAATATTTATGAACCTTAACCAGCTCTACCCCCTCGGGTTGGGTTTTATAAGGGAACTAAAACTAATGATATGTTTAGAAACTACTTAAAAATCGCTTTCCGAAGTATCCTGAAACACAAGGCGTTTTCGTTGATCAATATCATCGGCTTATCCATTGGGCTGAGTTCCGCCTTTGTCATCGGGGCGATGATCTATTACGATTTGACCTTCGATAAATTTCATGAGGATGGGGAGCGTATCTATCGGATTACCTCCGATTTCTACTCGCCCGAGGGCAATTTCCACAATCGCGGGGTGGCCGTTCCGTTGGCTGATTATGCCAAAGAGGATATGACCGGACTCGAAACGGCAAGCCTCTTTTTCACTGTGTATTTTCCCGAGACGGAGAATGAAGTATCGGGCAAGACCTTCCGCAATGTAGAGGATGCGATTCTCGCCGACCCTTCCTATTTCGAACTTTTCGACTACGAATGGCTCGCCGGATCTCCAAAATCGTTGTCCGAACCAGGTCAGATGGTGCTGACGGAAGAAAGGGCTGCCAAATACTTTCCGGATGAACCCTTACAGGAAGTGATAGGTAAAACACTAATCTATAATGACAATCTCCCAGTCAAAATAACCGGAATCGTGGCCGATTTGAACCAGCGCACTGATTTGTATTTAAAGGAATTTCTTTCGTTGAAGACGGTTCGTAATACTCCTATGGAGGCGAGGTACCACATCGAATCATGGAACAGCTCGAACTCGGATACCCAGCTTTTTGTAAAACTGGCATCGAATGCGACTGCCGAAAATATCCAAGAACAATTAGATCGGGTCGCTCACGAGCATGCGGATAAAGAGATGCTGGCCCTGGGCCAAAAACGAAGTTTTCATTTACAGCCCTTGGCCGATATCCATTTTAATGCCGACTATGGAATTTTCAAGAGTTCCGAGCATATGGGCGACCGTAGGGTTTTGGCAGGTTTGGGCTTGGCGGCCCTTTTTCTCCTGGTTCTCGGCGGTATCAATTTTATCAACCTGAACACCGCTCAGGCCACACGACGTGCCAAGGAAATCGGCATTCGAAAAACCCTGGGAAGTTCCAAAAAACAGCTCGTCGCCCAGTTTTTGCTGGAAACCTTGCTGTTGGTACTTGCTGCGGTGTTGGTCTCGATAGTCCTGGCCTCATGGCTATTCCGTGTTTTTTCCGATTTTATGCCCGAGGATGTCGGAATGGGACTTCTAACGACCGGCCCCGTGCTTATCGCCATGCTTGTTTTGGTGGTAGCGATAACACTGCTCTCCGGATTCTATCCTGCCTTGGTACTTTCCCAATTCAAGCCGGTATCCGTACTTAAAAATCAGGTGTTTTCCGGTAGCGATAAATCCGCCCTACGGAAATATCTGACGGTCTTTCAGTTCGTGATTGCCCAAATTTTTATCGTGGCGACCTTGGTGGTAGGCCGGCAGCTCCACTTTTTGGTCTCCAAGGATATGGGTTTCAAGACCGAGGCCAACGC
>JBAUIP010000537.1:0-7327 GCA_049683055.1 Pricia sp. | reverse complement strand
ACTCCATCCTATGATCTGGAAACGGAAATTGATCAGACCTTTTCCACAGAACAAATTTCCGATCGAACGATTCGCGAGGCCGCATCAACCTTTGTAGGGGAAATCTAACAACGCCCCCCTGTATTTTCCGCCTTGAAGAAAGACGGAAAACGACTCTACGAATACGCCCGCGAGGGTCGGGAAGTCAAGATTAAGACGCGCCAAGTCACTGTCTCAGAATTCGAAATCATTGATACCCGCCTTCCAAAATCGGGTCTCATAACAACCGATAACCACCTTCCACAAGTCGATTTCCGAATCGTTTGCAGTAAAGGCACCTATATTCGCAGTCTGGCACATGATTTGGGGCTTGCACTCCACAACGGAGGGCATTTATCCAAATTGAGAAGAACCAAAATAGGAGATTTTAACGTAGATAACGCGGTCGAGCCCATCGTTTTTGCGGAAAATCTCCTTAAAAATTCGTAAATTTCGACTACCAGATTCGCTCTAGCATTTTAGTCAGGGTAAAAGAATCAGTTTTCATTTCAATACTGTATCCATCGACACTTGGAATCGTTTAAATTTCACAAAAAAATCATCGTTTGCACTCCTTTCAACGAATAATTAAAATATATCTGATCGATTTCGGTTATATGGTCATGAACCTCGACCGGAAACAGTTATCGTTTTTGATTACCTTTTTCTCGATGTCCATCGTGGTGCTGATTCTCTTTAACATTCAACTGGGTCGGGAGGAAGAGGTGGACGATTACGTCGTGGAAATGATTTTACAGGAGGATATCGAGGATTTGGAGAAGGAAAAGGAAGAGCTGATGGAGGAGCAGGAAAAGGCCGACCCCGTCAAAAGCCATATGGCCTACAATGAAGCGGAAAAGGCCAGTCAGGGCAACCCCGAGGAGTTTAAAACTTTGGAGGAGCTGATGGAGGAGCGGGAAGCGGCCTCTGAAAATGAGGAAGACCCTACCGATCTCGTGGATGGGGAATATTCCGAACGGATGAACGAACTTAAACAGAAACGCGAGGAAGCCCAGCAAATGCTAGGGGAAAAAGAAGCGCAGAAAGAAGAGTTTACCAATAACCTCGCCAAGCGCCGTACCTCCGTATCTTTTTCGTTGGTCGACCGGAGCGGTTACCGCCTGCCCCCACCAATCTACACCTGTATCGAAGGCGGAAAGGTGGTCGTGAATATCGAAGTAGACGGCTCCGGTCGTGTGGTCGATGCCGATTTTAACTCCCGTAGCTCTAACACCTCTAACGGCTGTCTTGTCGAAAATGCCGTTGCCTACGCCCTAAAGGCGAAATTCAGCTCCCACCAAAGGGCTTCCCAAAAAGGGACGATTACCTATATTTTTCAGGGGAAAGCGCGGTAAAACACTAAGCCGTCGAAGTAATTTGGCCTATTATATCGAGCCTTTTGGCTTGGATTAAGACAGGCACCATTGAGATTCCGGATTTCAATTTCCAAAGTGTAGAGCGGGCTATCTGAAAATTGACTGCTACATCGGTAACAAGTCCACCAGTTCCCGAACTGTCGTCTGCCCCTTGTCCTTATTATACCACAGCTGAATTTCTTCCCTGATTTCGGGTAGCAAACGACCGTGCTTTTGTTTGTGGTCCCTTACCAATTTGGCAGCGGGTTCCGGTCGGGGGCCCCAAGTGGCAAAGGGCTCGTTTTGAGCATCCAAAAAAATCAATTTCGGAATGGACATGGCGCCTTCCGTCAAAAAACGGTCCATTAACGCTAAATTCTCATCCCTCAAGATTATTTTCAATTCTATATTGGCGTTCAGCTGCGCTATCTTGTTCATCACCGGTATGGTAGGGGCAGCATCACCGCACCAGCTTTCGGTCAGCACAAGCATGGTTACGGGGTCGCTCATCGCCTCAATACGCGATACGGTCTCGGAGTCGATTTTGAGGGTCTTGTCAAAACGCTTCATCCGCCGGTCGTTCAGTACGGTGTAGTTGCTCAAGGCCTCAGTTTGTTCCGGACCCGTAGATTTACCTTCATCCGCCAATTGGGCGACCCTTTTCCGGTACCCATCGTACGCGATGCCTTTTGAAAGGCCTTCTTCTATCAATTGCTTTGTTGTTTTTTCCGTAGTCGTGCGCGATGCTGTTTGCATATAAATTGCTTGTTCGTTTACTATTGGACTCCGTCTGGGATTCAATATAGGATGCGAAATTTAAAATATGAAATCCTTAGTGGGAATTATGGCCCTAAACTTACAAGTTTTCAGGATTGACCGCCAAACTGTTGAACAACTTGGCCTTAACAGTAAAGAACTTGTTCTGCACCTCGTTCCGCTTTAGTTCAGCGTCGATGAGGTTGCTTTCTCGGGTATTGATCAGAAAGAGGGAACTCTCCCCAAAGCTGAACTTTCGCTCCTCTGCGGTAAGCATAGCGCCGGTATTTTCCACGAGTTCATCGATAAGCACATTTTGTGTTTCGAAGGATTCCAATTCCCGAAACAAAGCAATAATTTTATTTCTTATCTGTATTTCCGCATTATCAAGTTCGAACTCCGCATCCCGCAGTTTAATTTTTGCCAATCTCAGATCGCCGCGTTCCTTTCTCAAAAACAGCGGCATGCGAAAGGTTAACCCTCCTTTGTATTGTTGAGTTTCAAAAGAATTGATGTACTCCGGCGTTTCGGTCAAGAAATTATACTCCACATCGATCTGTGGTAGCAATTTATTGGCTTTATAGCGTCTATCAACCTCTAAGCCTTCAATTTCGAACGCTATCGACCGTAATTTCGGATGGTTTTCTATAGTAAAACTGTCCAAAGGACTTCCCATTATCTCCAATGTAGTATCGATGTCGCCTTGCAATCGGGTATCGGGCACAACATTAGGTTGTAGCTCGACAGGTACGTTGTCTTCCATCCATAAAAAGTTGGAGAGTTCGAGGGATCTCTTAATCAATTCCACCTTGGCCTGCTCCAAATTCAATGCACGATTTTGCACGGCAATCTTCGCTTCGACGGTGTCTATGGCCGCAATATCTCCGGATAAGGCGCTGGTTCTAATGCCCTCAAACCGAATCTCGGCATTCTCTAAAAAGTTGATGTACACCTCACTATTTTGATACGCCTGCAACCAATCGAAATAAGCCAAAGATGCCTCGTACAGAATTTGGTTGACCTGAAGATCACGGTCGGCCACGGTTTGCTCCCTGAAGAACTTAGCCATTTTCAATGTCGCCATCCGCTCGTTAATCAAGAGACCTTGTCCCAGGGAAACCGATACTCCGGCACCATATAACCCGTCTTCCGGTATTTCTTGAGATGAATTCAAGAACTCTCCCTCGTTATGTTCGAAATTCCCTTTCAACTCGATACCGTACCAGGTCGGAATCTTAAAGGTGGCGTTCAAACGGTCGTAATATTCCGTTCCCTTAAACTCTTTCCGGTCATAGTCGACCTCAAGTTTAGGGTCGAAGCCGCCTCGGGAACGCATCAGGTTCGCCTGCCCTATGTCAATATTAAGTTCGGCCTGTTTGGCAATCGGGTGGTATTTTTTTACATAACCCAAAAATTCCCTGAAATTAAGAATCAACGTGTCAGGTTGTAGTGAGGGTCTTATGGTATCCAGTGCATCAGACCGTTGATAGTCGACCGGCCCTACCGAACCGGGTTCTGGATAATCGGTATCCAATCCGAGGGTATCTAAATCCTGAGAATAGGCAATACATCCAAAGAAAAAGAGTATGTATGTAAACAAATTCCGCATTACATTTCCGCTTTGGCAGTCGTGCTCTCAGGTTGATAATAATTTGGCGGGAAACCGTTCAGCTGCCGCCATAGCTCGTACCAGATAGGTACATCTTCGAGCAGGGCGATGGTATTCGCCCCCGAACCCACACGTATATCTTTCGGCCAAGGCTCTGCTTCGGAATCGGGAGCCAGAAGTACGCGGTATTTTCCATTGTTACTGATAAAGGTCTCTATGGCCACGACCTTGCCCCCAAAGGTACCGTATGAGGCGTTGGGCCATCCGCTGAAAACGATAGTGGGCCAGCCGTCAAACTGAATCCGTACCTTCTCGCCGATATGTACCAAGGGCAGATCTAGGGGTTCGACAAAGGTTTCGACGGCCAATTCGTAATCCGACGGCATGATACCGACCAACTGAGCACCCTCTTTAAAAGTTTCCCCGATACCGCCCTGCAAGGCCTTATTGATGTAACCGCTCTGTGGGGCGCGGATATAGTACATCGAATTACGAATCTCATAGTTGGTATATTCATTCTCTAACTTGGTTACCTGGGCCTCCGAATCGAACTGGTTCGATTGGGCGGTAAACATATCGCTCTGCGCCTTCGAAATCTTGTCGGCATACTCGGCCCTAATGCGATTGATTTCCATTTCGGCATTGAGCACCTCGTTCTTGGTGGCCAAAAGCTTGTTTTCTTGGGAAATCAGTTTGGCTTGGGTCTCCTGCAATTTTAAACGCTTTTCTTCCACATCGGTCACCGCTTTCAGTCCCTCGTCCTGCAACTGCTCGGTACGATCGTACTGTCGTTCGGCGATACCGATATTGGTCTTGGCCGCCTCGAGATCGATGCTGTCGCTCTGTACTTTCAGTTTGGCCTGCATCAGCTTGTTCTTGGCCTGCTCCAGTTTCAATATACGCTCATCACCCAAGGCGCCGACCTGATTGTTCAAAGCCTTTACCTTGCCCTGATACGATTCAACGGACATGGATTTGGCTTTTATCTGTTTCCCGGTCCGCTCTACCAAATCGGGGTCAAAGTATTCGTTTTTCACTTCGGATATAAAAAGTATCGTATCGCCCTTCTGGACAAAATCACCTTCTTGCACGAACCATTTTTCTATCCTGCCGGGAATTGGCGATTGAACGGTCTGCGGTCGGTGTTCGGGGCTCAAAGTGGTCAGAAATCCCTGGGCACGAATGTTCTGTGTCCACGGCAAAAATAGGACGATGATTCCGAAAGCGGCGGATCCCAATAAAAACCGGTTGAAATGCCGGTAGTGTTTTTGATGGAAAACCCTGTCGGTGGATTTATAACCGGTCAGGTGGACCGTCTTGTTCAAAGGATTCTTCGAGATGTTCAGCATGGAATTCTATTTTACGGCTATAATTTTACCCTTGTCCATCGTGATGATACTATCGCAGCGGCCTACCCATTTGGGATCGCGGCTCACCACTACCAATGCCCAAGGCCGTTCTTTATCGGTCAGGAATTCTATGATTCGTACGGCCTCGACGTCATCAAACTGGTTCAGGGCATCCTTGAGAATCAATAGTTTCGGTTTTCGCACGATACTCCGCGCGAGCACAATTTTTTTGGAGATGGTATAGGGAATCTGTTTTCCTTCGGGATAAATGATGGTATTCAAGCCTTTAGGCTGCTCTTTCACAAACTGCAATAGACCTACATTCTCCAAGGCCCAATACAAGTCTTTTTGCGAAATGCGTTCGTCGCCAAAAGTGATGTTTTCCAAAATGGTGCCTTCAAAGGGAGTCTCCTCGGTCAGGGACTGCCCCAAAAACGAGCGATAGTGGTTGGGGTTTATTCCTTTCAATGAAATATCGTTCGCGTAGATGTTTCCCTCGCTCGGTTCTACAATACCCGCGATCAGACGCAACAGGGTGGATTTGCCCGAACCGTTCGCGCCGATGATCAAGTGCTTACTTTTTGGTAGGATTTTCAGTGAAATGGAGTCCAATATTCTTACCCTGTCCTCCGTACCGAATGAAACATTATCCAGTTCGACCATCAGGTGCTCATGCTCGCCCAAGGGCATATCGCCGCCCTGGTCCTCCAAATCTTTATCCACGACCTGACCCAGTTTTTCCAGAGAGGTCAATAGGTCGTAGAAAGTCTCCAGGCCCCTTATCAATTTCTCCACCGAGTTGATGACCAGTAGAATGATAATTTCCGCGGCTACGAACTGGCCGATATTCATTTCCTGGTTCAATACGAGCAGACCGCCGATCAATAGCAGACCTGCGGTAACCAGCACCTTAAACCCGATCATCTGTATGAATTGAATTACGAGTACCCGAAAATGGCTCTCCCGCGCCTCGAGATAATCCGTTACCAATAAATCGTTTTTATTGACGGCAAGCCTCGTACTTCCCGAAAGTTTAAAGCTGATCAACGAGCGGGCGACTTCCTGTATCCAATGGGCTACCTTATACTTGAGTCGAGATTCGTCGAGACTGGTATCCATCCCCTTTTGCACTGTAAACTTGAAGACCACATAAATCAGCACCAGCAAGAGTATCCCATAAATAATAAAGAAAGGATGGTAGAAGGAAAGCAGCAGCAATCCGAAGAAAATCTGCAAGAGGGATGCCGGAAAATCCAACAGTATTTTTGAGAGTCCTTTCTGTACATCCAGGGTATCGAAAAACCGGTTCGCCAGCTCGGGAGGATAATAGTCCCGCAGTTCGCTCATCTTTATTTTCGGAAAGCGGTAGGTAAACTCGAACGACGCCCGCGTGAAGATTTTCTGCTGTAAGTTTTCGATAATCCGTATCTGCATCAACTGTAGAACGCCGGCAAAGGCGACCCCGCCGGTGACCAAAATGACCAGAACGATCCAGGAAGTACTGATCTGTGCGCCCTGTATAAGGTTAATGATCGCTTGTATGCCAAGGGGCAGCGATAGGTTGACGAGGCCTGCAAAAATGGCATAATAAAAAACCTGCAGAACATCCCGTTTATCCAGCTTCAAAAGCCCCATTAGCCGTTGCCATGCGGTCAGTACATTTTTAGTCATTCGGTCTTGCGTTTAGGGAATTGAAGGCCAGTTGGGTAAAATAGGCCGTGGGATCACCGCTTTCCCGGCAATCGGTCAAAGACGTGAAATGGTCTTTCAAAAAATGCTGGTGTAGGGAACCCTCCAAAATAGTGCTGGCCAGACTGCTCGGATAAGCGTACTCGCTATCAATGACCTGAATCATGGCACTCAGGCGGTTGACCAACCGCTTATAGATTATGAAATAGCCCTCTTTGTTCTCGTCATCAACCTCTTTGGTCAGGTACGATTTAGAATATTCGTTGATTACGATCTTGTTGAGCATCACCTCGTTGATGTGGCCAAATGCGGAATCTTCTTCGGTCGGTTTGGTGACGATTTCTATGGCCTTGGTCAGTTTTCGATGGGCATCGGCCATGCTGTTCGTGGCAAAAACCAACTGGTACTCGAGCCAGCCCCAATACCACGATGCCAAATAGAGCAACAGTTTGTGCTTGTTCTCGAAATAGCGGTAAATCGAACTTTCGTTACTGCCGATTTTTACTCCTAATTTTTTGAAGGTAAAGCTCTCAAAGCCCATCTCGTTGATC
>JBAUIP010000536.1:0-6940 GCA_049683055.1 Pricia sp. | reverse complement strand
GGCTTGTTTCGATAAATGCGTGAAGGAAGAAGTGCTTTGTACCTTGGGTATCAAGCCGACATTTCCGAATACGGGATTCGGATATATTGAATTTGAGAAGGATGGCGGTTCTGGAAAGCACGACGGTGCTGGAACAATTGGCGGTTCTGGAAAGGAAGACGATTCTGGTAAGAGTGGCGGTCACGGGAAAAATGGTGGCTTCGAAAACAATGATGGCCTTAAAGAGGATGGTAGTTCTGAAAAAGGCGTCGGTTCGGGCGAATTCGGTAGTTCAGTAAAAGTTGGTAATTCCCAGGGAGCAGGCCTCAAAAAAGTCCGCCAGTTCCGTGAAAAACCGGATTACGACACCGCTAAGGAATTCTTGGCACAAGGTAATTTTCTATGGAATGCGGGTATTTTTATGTGGGGGGTGAGCACCATTGTCAAGGCCTTTGAAAAATACCAGCCCGAGCAGTATGCTCTATTCGAATCGGGAGTTTCTTCCTACAATACTTCGGAAGAATCTGCGTTTATTGAAAAGAATTACCCTCAAGCGGAAAACATATCCATCGATTACGCGATTTTAGAAAATTCGAAATCGATTTATGTACTTCCGGCCAGCTTTGACTGGAACGACTTGGGTACCTGGGGCTCTCTGTACGATAAATTGGATAAAAACGACGATGGCCATGCCGTTGTCAATGCCAAGGTTTTATCCGAGGATGCATCCGGTAATATGATTCGGTCGCCGAAGGACAAGATTGTAGTGGTCGACGGCCTTAAAGATTATATTATCGTAGACAATGAGGACGTTCTATTGATTTATCCAAAAGCCAAAGAACAGGATATTAAAAAGGTACTGAACAAGGTCAAGGATGCTTTTGGGGATAGTTACACCTAATGAACTCAAAGTGGGTTCATTGATTAAGTTCTGAATTAGCGATACCAACCGATGAACGACCATTTGAACCAAGACAATATTACCCCCACCGAGAAACCATCGGACAATAGGGAAGAAGTAAAAAAGGATTTCAAGGGATTTCTCGAAAGTGCTAAAGCATTTCTCCAAGAACTGCTTGATATTCGGCCGAACACCGATCAGGAAGCAACCAAAGCAGCCATCATTGCCGATATTCCCTTTCGGGGCCACACCTCGTGGATTCTCATTTGCTCGATTTTTATTGCCTCCATCGGTTTGAATGCGAATTCTACTGCGGTGGTCATCGGTGCGATGTTGATTTCCCCGTTGATGGGTCCGATTTTGGGATTGGGGATGTCCCTTGCCATCAACGATGTGGATACCCTGCGGCGTTCGCTGAAAAACTTTGCCATAATGGTGGTGTTGAGCGTATTGACCGCCTACTTGTTCTTTGCCCTGTTTCCTATTCGGGACGAATCTTCAGAACTTTTGGCCCGCACCGCTCCGGATATCCGTGACGTATTGATTGCCTTTTTTGGCGGACTGGCCTTGGTCATCGCCCGCGCCAAAAAGGGAACCATCGCCAGTGTAATCTTTGGGGTTGCCATCGCCACCGCCCTGATGCCGCCACTCTGTACGGTCGGTTTCGGCCTCGCCATCGGTAATTTGCAATATGCCCTGGGTGCGCTATACCTTTTTATTATCAATACTATTTTCATAGGGCTGGCCACCTTTTTGGTCATCAAGCTCTTGGGATTTCCGATGGTACGCTATGCGAATTCCAAAAAGCGCAGGTTGACCGCTCGCATCGCCTCGGGAATTGCCGTGCTGGTAATGATTCCCGCTGGATGGACGTTCTTCAACGTCTTCAACGAATCGCGGTTCATCAACCAGGCGCAGCAATTTGTCGACCAGAAAGTCGCACCCTACCAGTTTACCGAAGGGGGACGTTTTATGGATAATTTTACGGATATTCAATATAACGACGGGAAGGATCCGTACATCGAACTGGTGTTTATGGGCAATGAGACCATCCCCGAAAACATTATCGCCACTTGGGAAAACCAGAAGAACGAGGAATTCCCAAAACTGCGGGATGTCGAGTTGCACATCATACAAGGTTCCAAAAGCGAGCAGGTCGACCAGTTAAAATACATCAACGAACTTTACGAGTCGCAAAAAAGCCAACTCATGGGCAAGGACGAGAAAATCGCTTTTCTAGAAACAGAACTGACACGCTTGAGAAAATCAAGCGTAAACCAGATTCCCTTTCAGGATATTAGTGCCGAGGCGAAAGCGAATTATGAAAATCTGGTTTCGTTAGAGTACGACAATGCCCTGAAAACAGATTTCACTAAAGTTGACACCTTGTCCGTCTTTCAAGTAGAATGGGCTCCCGGTCTGGGCGCAGAGCAAAAGTCTACTGAAAATAAAAGAATATTGAACTGGCTCAAACTACGGCTGAAAGACAGCACCGTTCGACTTCGCTAACTAGCGAGCGGAGTGCCTTTGTTATGGGTCAAACGTTCGATTTATAAATAAAAAAATAAAGTACTTGTCTAAGTATTTCTCTTGAGTGAATAACTCTAAGTCTTAAGCGGAATTTATACATTGCCCACTGAAATTCTAGTTCCGCTCCTCCACATACATCTGCCTAACTTTCTCGAACAAATCTGAAGAATAGACAAACCCGGTGACGGCTTCATTGTCGGTCTTGAAGATTTCGTGTTTGGTGCCTTCCCACTCCTTAACGCCATCTTTTAAAAAGATAATTTTTTCCCCGATTTCCATAACGGAATTCATATCGTGGGTATTGATGACCGTGGTGATATCGTATTCCACCGTGATTTCTTGGATGAGGTTGTCGATAAGCGTGGCCGTTTTGGGATCGAGTCCCGAATTAGGCTCGTCGCAGAAGAGATATTTGGGATTCATGACAATGGCGCGAGCGATGGCAACACGCTTTTGCATACCACCGGAGATTTGGGAAGGGAATCTGTCATAGGCTTCCGTCAGGTTCACCCGTTTCAGCACAAAATCGACCCTATCCTGTTTTTCCGATTTGGATTGTTTGGTGAACATTTCCAAGGGAAACATTACATTTCCTTCCACTGTCATCGAATCGAACAGGGCGCTTCCCTGAAAGACCATCCCCATTTCTTGGCGTAGGTCCCGACGTTCATCCCCCGAAAGTTTGGAATAATCCCTACCGTCATAGGAAATAGTTCCTTCTTCGGGACTGAACAATCCCAATAAACATTTCAGAAACACGGTCTTTCCCGAGCCGCTCTGTCCGATAATCAGGTTGGTCTTTCCCTTTTGGAACGTAGTACTGATTCCCTTGAGCACATCGGTATCGCCAAACGATTTGTGTATGTCTTTAACTTCAATCATTAGCCTAGCAATAATTGTGTGAGTAGATAGTTCATGACCACGATAATCACACTGGTCCATACAAATGAGGTGGTACTGGCCTTGCCCACTTCGAGCGCGCCGCCTTTCATATAAAAGCCGTGAAAAGAGGGTACCGTGGCCAAGACCCAGGCGAATACCATGGTTTTCATGAAGGCGTAAAAGACTTGATAGGGAATGAAATCGATTTGAAGGCCTTCCGTAAATTCTGCGCTAGTGAGAAATCCCCCGAAAACCCCGGCAATCCATCCTCCTACTACCCCGACGTACATGGAAATAGCGATGGCGAACGGGTAAAA
Source organism: Pricia sp. (assembly GCA_049683055.1). Lineage (GTDB taxonomy): Bacteria > Bacteroidota > Bacteroidia > Flavobacteriales > Flavobacteriaceae > Pricia. Next base: position 3,331 of record JBAUIP010000536.1, on the reverse strand, counting down.
TAGCAAGGCAACAATTTTGGGGAATACCAGATAATTGAGCGCATTGACCCCCATGACTTCAAGGGCATCGATTTGCTCCGTAACCCGCATAGTGCCTATGCTCGAAGTGATGTACGAACCTACTTTTCCCGCCATGATAATGGATACAAAAGTGGGCGAGAATTCCAGTATCAGCGACTGCCGGGTCGTGAACCCGATAAGATTTTTGGGGATGATGGGGTTGGTCAGGTTCAAGGCGGTCTGAATAGTGACTACCGCCCCGATAAAAAACGAAATAAAGATGATAATTCCGAGCGATCCGAAGATAAGTTCATCGATCTCCTTCAGGATCAGAGACCTCATAATCCGCCATTTGACCGGTTTTTTAAAGACCTCCTTGATCATAATGGCATACTTGCCGATCGATGATAGGTAACTCATGCTTTGGGGTAGTTTCGTGGCGTAAAAATAGCAATAGCAATTGATTTAACCTTCATTTAAAGTTTAAAGGGTGGATTTATTTACTTTTGTAACTCAAAATAATTCGATATGTCCACAAGGTGCCAGTGCTTGTTTTCTATGGTTTTTTTATTCATTTTGTCCCTCACGTCGGGATACGGCCAGAAGCGGTCGAACGAACAAAAAGCCGCTAATCTAAGAACATCGCCGAAATTGGTCGTCGGAATCGTGGTAGACCAAATGCGCTACGATTATCTCACCCGTTTTTATGACCGGTTCGGCGAAAACGGCTTTAAACGGATGGTCGACCAAGGCTTCAACTGCAAGAACAACCATTTTAATTATGCGCCTACCAGTACCGGCCCCGGCCACGCCTCGGTCTACACGGGTGCGACCCCTTCGACCCATGGCGTAATCGGTAACAATTGGTACGACAAGGAATCGGAAACCGAGGTCTATTGTGCGGGCGATGACAGCTACGCCTCCGTGGGTACCGAATCCGATGCCGGGCAAATGTCGCCGCACCGAATGACGGTCACTACGATTACCGATGAGCTGCGGCTGCACACCCAAATGCGGGGCAAGACCATTGCCGTGGCCATGAAGGATAGGGGCTCAGTGCTTCCGGGAGGGCATACCGCCAACGCCGCTTACTGGTTTCAGGGTGAGGATGAAGGAAAGTGGATTACAAGTTCCTATTATATGGATGCACTTCCCCAATGGGTCGAGAAATTCAATGCCTCGGATGCGGCGGAGCGATACAAAAAGCCGTGGACGACACTGAAACCTATCGATACCTATCTGGAAAGTGGTACCGATGGCAATGCCTATGAGCGACTGTTCAAAGGGGAAACCGAAGCGGTGTTTCCCCACGATCTTCCCGGACTTTGGGACGATAATAGAAAATACGACTTGATCAAAGTGACTCCCTACGGCAATAGTTTGACAGCGGATTTTGCTATCGAGGCCCTCGACCAGGAAAAGTTGGGCACGGACAACGATACCGATTTTCTGGCTATCAGCTTTTCAAGTACCGATTATGTGGGCCATCGCTACGGGGTCGATTCAAAGGAGGTCGAAGATGTATATCTCCGTTTGGATGAAGACTTGGCACGGCTGTTCAAGGCGCTGGATCAAAAAGTCGGAAAGAACGAATACACCGTATTTTTGACCGCTGATCACGGTGCCATTGATGTTCCCGCTTACCTAAGCGACCAAAAAATTCCCGCAGGATACATGGAGTGGGATTCCATAAAACCTAAATTCGAGCAATTTTTGACCGATGAATTCGGAACGATCGATATCATCGAAAACTTCTCCAACTACCAATATTTTCTGAATCAGGAGGTAGTTGAAAATCTTGATATGGACTTGGCCGAGGTACAGGAAGCGATTGCCGTTGAGATGTTAAATTACGACGGCATCGAGAACACTTACACAGCGAACCAGATGTGGAAGAACGAATACACGAAGGGCATCCCCAATATTCTGCAGAATGGCTTTAACCAAAAGCGCTCTGGTGACGTGTTGATTGTTTTGAGCCCCGATTTTATTAGTTACTCCAGAACCGGATCGAGCCATGGATCTCCACAGGTTTACGATACTCATGTACCCCTGTTATTCTATGGCAAGGGAATCCGCAAAGGGAGCACGGTAACCCGGACGGAAATTCCCGATATTGCAGCTACTATGTCCGCTTTGCTCGGCATCTCTTTTCCGAGCGGCACCACGGGAAGCCCCATTGTTGAAGTCCTGGATAAATGAACGATTTCCCCATCGGTATTTTCGACTCCGGCGTTGGTGGGACTTCCATTTGGAAGGAAATCCAAAAACTGTTGCCCCAGGAGGACACCATATATCTAGCGGATAGTAAAAACGCCCCCTACGGAGAAAAAACGCCAGAGCGCATTCTTCAGCTGAGCATCAAGAACACAGAATTCTTACTGGAAAAAGGATGCAAGCTGGTCGTGGTCGCCTGTAATACTGCCACGACCAATGCCATCGATTACCTACGAGCCAATTACGACGTGCCGTTTATAGGTATCGAGCCGGCCATCAAACCGGCGGCCCTGCAATCGAAGTCGAAGACCGTTGGCATCTTGGCCACCAAAGGCACCTTGTCCAGTGCACTTTTTAATAACACCTCCGAGCTGCACGCCAAGGGTATCAAGATTATCGAACGGGAAGGAATCGGACTCGTCCCCTTGATCGAAAACGGAAAATCTGATTCCGCCGAAACCCGCGATTTACTTAAGCACTACCTCGAACCCATGCTCGATGCGGGTATCGATTGTTTGGTATTGGGCTGTACCCATTATCCGTATCTGATGCCAGTTTTGAAAGAGATGCTTCCCGATGAGGTTCAAATTATAGATTCGGGTAGGGCGGTAGCGCGGCAGACCAAAGCAGTTTTAGAGATGTCCGATTTGTTGAATCCTGCATCGAACAAGGCCGATCACCAATTTTATACGAATGTCTCCCCGGTTGTTTTAAAACAGTTTCTGGTAGATAGCAAGGTATCCTATTCGGTAGAACAGTTGCAGTTTTGAATAGAGTTAAGAACCGACCTGTAAAGAATGGAGAGGCAGTTTCGAGTACTTATTTTCTTTGATACGTCAGGTAGGTGAATGCGTAGTCATGCCTGTCGTCCGTAGAATGGTATTCTTCGTTGACCAATTCCCAATCTCCCTTGTCGATTTCCGGAAAAAAAGTATCCGCCCCTTTGAAGGCGTGGTGTATTCGGGTGAGCTCAATTTTATTGGAAAGCGCTTCGCCCTGCTTGTAGATTTCGCCACCTCCGATGATAAATGATAATCCGTCGTTCTTAATGAGTTCGATAGCATCCTCTAGGGAATGGACGACCGTGCAATTTTCGAAATCCGTGGTGTAGTCC
>JBAUIP010000535.1:0-1922 GCA_049683055.1 Pricia sp. | reverse complement strand
CAACGGTTTTCTCAACATAAATGAAATTCCGTACTATTTATATCTAATCATCGCCGGGTTTATGATGTTGACTATTATCAATTCCTATAACCTCATTGATGGTATCGACGGCTTGGCCTCGGTAGTGGGCATTGTAATCATGGTTATCTACACCACTATTTTCTATCTCACCGAGGAATATTTCTTCGCTCTATTGAGCATTGCACTGAACGCCAGTTTGATGGCTTTCTTAGGTTTCAACCTCTCATCAGACAAAAAAATCTTTATGGGGGACACGGGCTCCTTAATTGTAGGCTTTGTCATCAGCATTCTTACGTTAAAATTTTTGGCACTCCGTCCGACCGCCTATACCGACCTTCCTTTTTTGTTAGAAAATGCACCTTTAATTGCAATCAGTATTCTTATAGTTCCGCTGTTCGATACGGCCCGGGTCTTCGCCATCCGCATCGCTAATAAAAAAGGACCCTTTTCGCCCGACCGAAACCATACCCATCATGTGCTGATTGATTATTGGGGCCTGAGCCATAAACAGGCAAGCTTTATCATCGGCTGTTTCAATCTACTGTTCGTGACGCTTTTTATAGTTTTGGGCAGTACGGCGAAGAATCTGGGCATGGTCATCATGCTGGTATCCGTGGTAATTTTTTTGGGATATATTTTCTTCAAGTATAATTACAACTTTACGACTCTGAAGCAAAAGATACTCCTAAAGCGTAAGGTTGACCATCTCAAATCCAAAATGGAGGAAAAGAATACGAAACGAAAAAAGAAAGCAAAAAAAAAATCTGAGGACACATCCATGGATACTCTATAGCTTTTTTTATCGAATCGGTTTCTCGTTGATTGCCGATTGCACATCACTTTTAATTTAGGCTTTGCGATACTTTTCAATGCGAAAAGTAGCAAATCACCCCCGCTGATTCTTATTAAATTTGGGCTCTATTCTTTGTTGAAAGTCTAGTTTTATTAATTATGTTAATTTTGGACTTCCCCAGGATTTCCATGGAGTTTTGGCGCGTAACTTATACTAGCTTTTGTAAAGACCCCTAATTATTTAAAATCTATGACAACACCCGATTTATTGAATATTCTGATTTTAGGAGCGGGCGGCCGTGAGCATACCTTATCCTGGAAACTACGTCAGAGCCCCAGATTGGGAAATCTTTTTGTCGCCCCTGGTAACGCGGGTACCGCGGGGATTGCAAAAAACATACCGATAGGTGTAAACGAGTTTATGGGTATCAAAAAAGTAGTTCTTGAAGAGCATATCGATATGGTGGTAGTAGGTCCGGAAGACCCTTTGGTCAATGGAATCCATGATTTCTTTCTTTCGGATGTTCAAATCGGCCACATTCCCGTTATCGGTCCCCAAAAAGCAGCAGCGGAGTTGGAGGGAAGTAAGGAATTCGCCAAAAAGTTCATGATGCGACATGGTATTCCCACGGCGGCCTACCAAAGCTTTACCGCCGATACCTTGCAAGATGGATACGCATTTTTGGAATCCTTGAAACCACCCTACGTGTTGAAGGCGGATGGTCTGGCCGCAGGAAAAGGTGTAGTCATCCTTAAAGATTTACAGGATGCCAAACGCGAACTCGAGTCCATGTTGGTCGATGCCAAATTCGGCCAGGCCAGTACTACGGTGGTCATAGAGGAGTTTCTGTCCGGTATCGAATTGAGCGTCTTTGTACTGACGGATGGAAAAGGATACAAGGTGTTGCCAACCGCAAAGGACTACAAGCGTATCGGCGAGGGCGACACGGGACTCAACACCGGCGGTATGGGCGCTATTTCCCCAGTGCCGTTTGCGGATGATGCGTTTATGGAAAAAATTCACCGACAAATCGTAAAGCCGACTATTGATGGCCTTAGGAAAGACAATCTACCCTACAAAGGCTTTATCTTTATAGGATTGATTAAGG
>JBAUIP010000534.1:0-2903 GCA_049683055.1 Pricia sp. | reverse complement strand
GGATATACCGATCCGAGATATTCTTTCGAGGTTCGGCAGGGCGCCTTTTTCTATCTCAAGGAAGCGTTTGGATTTACAGATTCCAATTTAAAGGATTTGATTCGCGCCACCAACCACCATAGCTGGCAATTCCGCCAATTTGCACGGGGCGTACTAGACGATTTAATGGAGGATTCGGAGTATAAAACTAGAATTCAATTGATTTCAAAGGAACTAAACGAAGAAGATTTACGTTATCTAAATAGTATCATGTAATGACCCTCGGGTGGTGAGAATAGCTTATGTCGAAAACAGAACACATCCAAACTTAAACCAATAAACCTTAATACATACGATGAGAGCTTTGGTCATTTCCGGGGGCGGTAGCAAAGGCGCCTTTGCAGGCGGGGTCGCGCAGTATCTGATGCAGGAACGCCGCCACAATTACGACCTTTTTCTCGGCACATCGACCGGAAGCCTTTTGATTTCACATCTGGCACTGCAAGAAATCGACAAGATTAAAACCGTATATACCTCTGTAAATCAGGATAGTATTTTTAGCAATTGCCCCTTTACCATCCAGAAAAAACATGGTATTCATTCTATTGGCATCAACCATTGGAACGTACTCAAGAATTTTTATCGGGGCGGTAAGACTTTCGGCGAGAGCCATAATTTATTGGAGCTTATCAAAAACACCTTGACCATCGAGGAATTCGAAAACCTTAAAAACGGTCCCAAGGAAATCATCGTTACGGTCGCCAACCTTTCGCTGAACAGTGTGGAATACAAAAGCATCAACGACTACAGCTACGAGGAATTTTGCGAATGGATCTGGATTTCATGCAATTACACCCCCTTTATGAGCCTGGTTCGCAAAAATGGATGCGAATATGCGGATGGGGGGCTTGGAAACATGGTGCCCATCGAAGAGGCTATTAAGCGAGGGGCGACGGAGGTCGACGTTATCGTACTGCAGACCGAAGTAAACCACCTGAACCGGTTGCCGTCCAAGAATCCTTTTTCGTTGATGACCACTATTTTTGAGTTTATGTTGGATCGCATCGAAAACCAAAACATCCGTATCGGAAAGTTTGCCGCCAACAACAACGATGCGATTATCAATTTTTTCTACACGCCAACGGTATTGACTACTAATTCCCTAATTTTCGATAAGGAAAAAATGACGGCTTGGTGGGAGAGCGGATTCAATTTCGCCAAGTTCAGGAATACGGAACTCAATCAGATCGAACCTGAAACGGGAGAGGTGGTATAGCCGCGCTTACCACAAATTACCAATTTCCTTTTTCACAAAAGACAACGCGGTGGCCGAAGGCGACTCCTTGTCCATCGTCTGGGTCAGGATATCCTCACGTAGCTTGTCCGCCGAATCGGTTTCGCTCATAGCGGCCTTACGAATCATCTGCACGGTGGCACTTTTGGCTGCCTTGATGATGTTCCAACATTCGTCGGTCATGTAGATTTGCTGTGAAAGATTATGGTCGAACTCGTTTTCAATGCTTTTGATCAGTAAAGCTTCGTAGGAGTTTTTATCTGAGGATTTTGGGGCCACGCGGACCACAAGGCTCGAAATGGCAATCCGCTCCAAAAAGAGGGCCATTCGCTCATAGGCCTGAAGACGGATGGGAAGGGTGTTCTTTTGGGTGTCTTTATGTAACAAATACCGGCGGCGGCCTTCCTCGTTTTTGGTGTGCATCTTAAAAAAGTAAAAGGCGACTACACCTGTTACTACGGCGGGCAACAAAAAACCGAACATTTGTAAAATTCCTTCTTCCGACATGCTGTTTTGATTTGGTTATGGAGTTCTGGAAGTAAAACGAAGGATTTCCGGAAAAAGTATGCCCAATGGCGAGCTTGTAGTCCTGAACATTCCTAAATTTCCGAATGGTAAAGTCCGCCCAAGCTTACCAGTTTGCCCGAACATTTGCCCTAAATGAGTTTGCAAACTTCTACATCGCCTCAAATCCGTTTAGTTGTTTTACTAGCGGCGATTCAAATCGACTAGATAAGTCATCCTAGTCACGCATATCAAAGTTGCCGTCACGGTCTATAGCAAACCGCATGCGCTATCAGTTCTTCATTTCCTCTCTAACCATCAAATAAAAATCCTGAAACTTGGGGTGAATTTTCACTTGAACACCTTCCTTAAGGTTGCCATCTTTTCCAAGGGTGGCAATCCGTTCGGGGTCGACCGCGAATTTGTTCTGCAGGGTGGTCGATAGGGCTAAAGCCTGTTGTGCCGGAAGGTCCAAGTCGCCGGTCATACTGAGTCCCTCGATGTTCACCGCGGTAGTGGGATTGGCCGCCAGTACGTTCGCGATTTTCTCGGCCCACGGTTCTGCCTCGGCTACCAAGGTGGTGCCTGTGTCGCTTCCGTAGAGGGAGGCCAAATCGGTTGAAATGACGACCGCGCCGTTCGAAACGTTGATTTTGGCATCCTCGCCCAAGGTCTGTTTCACATTGGTCAAAACCACGATGATGGTCGAGTCGTTGCTGGCGATGGCATCTTTGATGAATTTCAGCTGTTGTTCCCTCGCCTGCAACGTCTCCATAGCACTGGTGGCAATCTCGGAATTCTTGGTCGATACCGTGGTAAAGTTGCTCATGTTGGCCATCAAATTGCTGTTGGCTTCCTGAAGTTCGGTTACCTGGGACTCGAACGATGTGGCCCGGGCCTCGGCTACGCTTTGGTTCTTCTGGGCATCACGAATTACCGATTTTAAAGAGTCTTTCTGGGATTTCAATTGCTGGATTTCGGTAATCAAATCGTTTTTCCGCTGCGCATGGAGCGTTACGGAAGTGAATAATATCAAAAACAATAGGGTGAGGAATGTTTTCATGGCTTAAAGTTTAGAGGGATATAAGTTTGGGTTTATTTGTCAAAATTTTGAACAAAAGTATAT
>JBAUIP010000533.1:0-6176 GCA_049683055.1 Pricia sp. | reverse complement strand
ATAATTCAACTTACCCCGAGAGCATTGGTTTCATCCAGAATCTTATTATCCAAATCTTTCAGATAGGTTTCGTGGTTCTCAGCGAATGATGACCGAGTGCCGTTTCTCGGATCTTGAAAAGAGGTGCAAAGCGATTTCCAACGGTTGGAAAAGGAGGAATTTGTCAGGTTTTAACATTATCCTTGTAAGCAACCTACTACGGATACGACCTAGCCCAATAAACCCTAAAAACTATAGGATATGAACCCAAAGAACACTAAACGATTGATCGTACTGGCATCGTTGATAACGGCATCGGCAACGCATGCCCAAGGGATAATAGACGGTTTCTACAACCCGAAGGGGAAAATTTCGCTAACGGCCTCCTACACCCGGACGGCCTACGACGAATTCTATGTGGCCGAGGAAAAGGTCGGGCCCGTACCCGCCCATAACAAGGTCACCCAGGACATTTTGGGCATCTACGCCAAATACGGAGTGTCGGACAACCTTACACTGCTGCTCAATGCCCCCTATATCTCCGCCCAGGGAGAGGGAGATCCAGATCCCGTGAACGGCGAGACTGAGCAATCCGGTTTTCAGGATCTGGCCATCGCGGCCAAGTATAGGCCTCTCAGCCTGGCCCTGCCCGGCGGAAAGATAGATGGTATTACCTCCCTCGGTATCGGAATTCCTGCGGGCTACGAGCCAAACGGGATCCTTTCCATCGGGACCGGTGCGTTCACGACCGATCTTCATGTGGGCGGTCATCTGCAGTTGGAAGCCGGGTTCTTCGGTACACTGGCCATCGGTTACAGCTTTCGCGGTAAAGCCGATGATACCTTCAACCCCTCCGACGGGGAGGACTTTGACGTTCCGAACGCTTTCCTGGCCATGGGCAAAGTGGGCTTTACGTCCTCCAAGTTCTATGCCGAGGCATGGGTTGACTATCAGGGCACTTCCTCCGACGGGGTCGATATCATGGGGCCGGGATTTGCCGGCAACTTTCCCGAGACCAGGGTGGACTATACCCGTTTCGGCGTCTCCGCGTATGTCCCGATAATCTCCGGTCTTGGGGTAAGTGCGGGCTTTGGCACCGTGCTGGACGGCAGGAACGTGGGGGACACCACCTACTTCAATACGGGTGTTACCTATTCGTTCGATACCCTATCAACGAATACGAATCTGTAAAAGTGTTTCCCTTCATAGGACAGAAGCCCGGCCAAGTCGGGTTTTTTTCGAACGATCGACCCGGCCCGAAATGGAAATCGACGGTCAAAAACAAAAAAAGAGGATTCCGATTGGGGGGAAGGAATCCTCGTTTTTGGTAATCGTTCGGGAGATACTTATATAGTGCCTAAAATAGACGGGGAAAACAGGATTGTAAAATTAATGTTGCGAAAACGGCTTTTTCAGTGGTGTACATAGAAAATCTTGTGGTCAAATCGTACAAAGTACTTCTAAAATGAATTATTTCGGTCAAAGGATTGACCCGCCAATCAAAAATCCGACCCTTGGCAATCCAAGAAACGAAAAAACCGATGTTTCCACCGGTTTTGACCGAACTCACTCAAACTTTATCCTCACAAAAAGAATGACAAAAATATTTTTAAAATAAGTGGTTCCTATTAACAGAACCTGAGCAACTATTTAGATGTTACTTGGACCGAGAAGGACTTGAAAACAAAATCGCATACTAATATGGGTCATTAAGCATTTTAGAGGTCGGTAATCCGTAGTTGTTATTTTTCAAGCACGGTTACGGAATATGCCCTTTCCCTGTATCGCTCGTTCTCCCACTTGACCATTTCCTTCTTGTTCCTGATCTTGATCAGTTTGAAGGGGCTTCGTTTTATCAAGGTCAGTACATCGCTGTTATCGAACAGGTTGAAACCATATTCGCAAAAGGGCAGTTTTTCCATAAAGCTCCTTTGCACAAAGACGATGCTGCACCTACCTTCAGGTTTTAGGACACGGTGCATTTCCTTCAAAAAGGATGAGGCCCTTTCCCAAAAATAGATGGTGTTCACGGTCAGCAGCTTGTCGAAACTATTATCTTCAAAAGGAATGTTCTTTCCGTCGTACACATGGAAGGATGCCCTTCCGTTGCCGACATTTTCCGCGTTCAAAATTTCCGCTTCGCGCCGCATCAGGGGCGAAATCTCAAGTCCACAGTAACGGATGGTGTCCAGCCGGCTCAAAATCTTGTTCAGGTGGCCGCAGTTGCCGTGGCCCAGTTCAAGAATCCGGTCATTGGGGGAAAGGCGCAGGGAATTGATGCCGCTTACCGTCATATTTATGTTGGTCCTATCCAGCAAAGCGGCCATTTCAAGTCCTTTTTGTCCGCTGGGACAGCGCAGTTGAGCGGCTATTTCCTGTACGTCTTCCGTATCCATCTGATTTTCCATCCCTGTAATATAACATTTATTTTGAATTGTCCGGATCCGATAATCCCATCCGAAGATCCTTCTGCCGTAATTGCAAAGGTCTTACATGGAAACCGCCAATGGCAAGTACGCGATGATATGGAAGGCCTATCCTGACTATGGGCTGATAGGTAACGCCGAGCTGCGGTTTGTGGAGTATTCATGGGGCACTATCCATTCCAGAAACGGTAATAACGGCAACGCCAAGGTCAACATCAACGAATCCGGCGACAACCGTTTTCATTACATTTTTGTCTGCTAGAACGATTCGGAGGCCTTTGGCTACTGAAACGCACAGTCCATCGATCAAACGAACGATCGGTCCTTAGCATGGGGAAAATCACAGGGCAGCACCGCAAACTTCAGCGGAGTCAAAAGAATGACCTGCGAGCTTCAGGACATCGCCGATATTATTTCCACACATTTGGAAAACGGCAGTTGGCACAAGACCGGACAGGTAGACCTGAAAACGCCGTTATTGAACGAGGATGGCGCCACGGCCATCGCCCCCGGCAAAGACCTTTTGCTATGAATCCCTCGATGCCCGGGACCCCGATTAAAAGCGGGACGGTTTTATCAGGAAACACTGCTTCTGCGGCGTCTACTATTACGGGGAGGAAGGGGACTATTTTTACGGGGAACTAAATCCGCAGCCATGGCAGCAGCACTTGTATTTCGTTCATAACGGCACCGGGGCAACGGTACCAAAAACGACGAGCTCGCCAACCGGGGCTTGTTTTTGGGAAGGGGGACTTACGCCAACTGGCTCGACAACGGCGGTTTTGATGGCCGGTGGGTACAATTGTCCCAAGATTGATGTATGAATCGGCAAAGTGCAAACATTATCAAAAGGATGTTTGATATTCGAGAGACGATTCTTCCTTCCACTATTAAAAAGATGTTATCCTGTCGTTAACAAGGCTTCTTTTAAAATCAAATCCGCAAAAAAGTTAACCTAAGCTTTTAATTACCGAAACCCCGTTTGCCGGGCTTATCCATTTCTTTGTGCACAGAACCAACTAGGTGTAATATGAAGAAATTAATAGGTCTATTGACCCTTTTTCTATGCTTTCAAGCCCTTCAAGCCCAGACCGGGAACATTCAGGGAACGATATCCGATGAGAACGGTATCAACGTTCCCGGTGCCAACGTAACGATACCTTCCCTCGGCAAAGGGGCCATCTCCGATTTTGACGGCCGGTTTACCTTGGTCGATGTCCCTACTGGAGACTATACCTTAAAAATCACTTTCTTGGGCTACGCCGATCTTGAAGAAGAAGTAACCGTGGCGGCCGGTGAAACGGCATCGGTATCCTTATTTATACAACCGAAGAGCGTAGAACTGGAAGGGGTCGAGGTCAGGGCATATGGTCTTAGCGGACAGGCGAAAGCATTGAACACCCAAAAGACCAACCTGAATATTACCAATGTCGTTTCCACCGACCAGATCGGCAAGTTTCCTGATGCCAATATCGGTGACGCGGTCAAGCGTATTCCCGGCATCACCATGCAGGTAGACCAAGGGGAAGCGCGGAACATCATCGTGCGCGGTCTTTCACCGCAGTTGAACTCCGTGACTTTGAACGGCAGCCGTATTCCGTCCGCCGAAGGCGATAACAGAAATATTCAGATGGATCTGATTCCCTCCGACATGATCCAGACCATCGAGGTAAGCAAGGCGGTCACACCGGATATGGATGCGGATGCGCTGGGCGGTTCGGTCAACCTGGTCACACGAACTTCGCCGCAAGGCTTTCGGCTTTCGGCCACCGCAGGATCGGGTATCAATTTCATTACCGACAAACCGATATGGAACGGCTCCTTTCTTTTGGGGGATAGAAGCGACAACGGAAAATTCGGATGGATGCTAGCCGCTTCCTATAATAACAATGATTTCGGTTCCGACAACGTCGAAGCGGAATGGACGGACGAATTCGAGTTCAATACCGGTGTAGAGGATGAAGAAGGCGAGCCTATTTTGGAGGAAGTCGATGTCGATCCCTACACCAATGTGACAGAACAGCGTACCTATCTAGTGCAGCGCATCCGACGTAGTTTTTCCGCTAATTTGGATTACCGTTTCAATCCCGATAATATCATTTACCTGAAAACTATGTACAACTGGAGGGACGACCGCGAGAACCGCTACGTACTGGAACAGGAAATTCTGGACGGCGAGGACATCGGCCAGGGCGATTTTACGATAACCAATGGCGTACCGACCCGTTTTCCGGCGGAAATCATACGGGAAACCAAAGGTGGCCGCGACGATGACCGCAGCCAAAACCGAAGGCTAGAAGACCAGCGGATGCAAAATTACAGCCTGGGCGGTGACCATCTGTTCGGCGTACTAAAGTTCGATTGGATGGCCTCCTACGCCAAGGCTTCCGAAGAACGCCTGAACGAACGTTACGCAGTTTACGCTACGGAATATTCGGTAAACAACGACGTCACCAATCCGCGGTATCCCTTATTTACCGCCACGAACCCGGAGGATACCAATGACCTGTCAAGCTTCGAATACGATGAGATCACCAACGAAAACCAGTACACCGAGGAGGAGGACATCAATGCCTTCCTGAATTTCGAGCTCCCCGCCGATTTCTTCGGACAGGGTTCGGGTTCGATCAAGTTCGGGGCCCGCGGAAGATTCAAGAACAAGTTCAGGGACAACAATTTCTTCGAACTCGACCTCGGGGATGATTTTCCGACCCTAGCGGATATTCCCGTTAAAGATTACACCGACCCCGATTTTTTGGCCGGTGGGCAGTATGAAGCAGGACTGTACGCCGACGAGGAATGGCTGGGCCAACTCGACCTGTCCGGCGGCGAACCGGTACAGGACGAGTTTTTGGCCGAAAACTTCGATGTCGGGGAGAACGTATATGCGGGCTACGCGATGTTCGATCAAAAAGTGTCCGATAAACTGTCCGTAATAGCTGGTTTACGTCTTGAAAACACCCGGATTTCCTCTACGGGCAATCTGGTGGTTTTCGACGAAGAAGGCGATTTCGACGAGGACGCCGGTGGCCTGACCGACGACGAAAGCAGCTACACCAACATTTTGCCGGGCGTACATCTGAAATACAATATTTCCGACAATACCATTTTGCGTTTGGCATGGACGAATACCTTGGCCCGGCCCAATTATGTGGATCTGGTGCCGTTCGTGAACGTCGTCAACGAGGATGCGGAAATACAGATCGGAAACCCGGAGCTCGATCCCTCGACATCGATGAACTTCGATGTGATGGCCGAGCATTATTTTGAAAGTGTGGGACTTATTTCGGGCGGATTGTTCTACAAGGATATCGACGACTTTACCTTTGTCAGCATCTCCGAGGTGACCGATAATTCCTTCGGGGCGGATGCCGTGGGGTACGATCTGTTCCGTCCTTTGAACGGCGACAGCGCGACCATCTTCGGGGCGGAGGTCGCCTTTCAGCGCCAGCTGGACTTTCTCCCCGGGTTCGCGCGTAACTTCAGCCTTTATCTGAACTACACCTATCTGACCTCTTCTGCGGACGGCATTACCAATGAGGATGGCGACGTACGTACCGATATCGACCTGCCCAATACCGCGCCCAATATGTTCAACGGCTCCTTGGGCTACGCCGACAGTAAGTTTACCGCCCGCCTATCCCTCAATTTTTCGGATTCATACATTGACGAGATCGGCGGTAACGCTTTTGAGGACCGCTACTACGACACCCAACTTTTTCTGGATTTCAACGCATCCTTCGCGATTACCGACCAACTTCGCATCTACGC
>JBAUIP010000532.1:0-13425 GCA_049683055.1 Pricia sp. | reverse complement strand
TCAAGGGCGGGGAGCTCAATGTTCTCTCCCGTGGCGACCTCCATGATTTCGATGCTGTTCTTGGCATCTTCGTTGATGTAGGTTACTTGATAGGTGCCATTCTCGGTAAAATAACTTCCCATAATATCCCAGTCTTTGGATAGTACTTTTTTGCGGGATTTCTCTGCTATGTTGTATTTCATCAACTGGGCGAATTCACCCTCGGCGTCGGTCGTGTAGTAGAGTGATTTTCCGTCCGGCGAGAAATCGGCGGGACTGTTGGCGCTCTGTTTCTCGTTGACTTTCACCATCAACTTGTTTTCCATATCATAGAGAAACAGGTCGGAATCGTTGGTGTTGATGGGGTTGATCAAGGACAGCCATTTTTGGTCATCGGATAGGCCGCCGATAAAATAGCCCCCCTCGTTTTTATAAAGCATTGTGGAGCTGAAATCTTCGATATCCATCTCGTAGAGGTCCTCGAATTTCGGGTCGCGTTGGTTCGAGGTGTACAGAAAGCTCTTTTCATCATCGGTCCATCGCTGGAAGCCGGCTCTGGCGCCTTCGTTTGGCGTGAGATCTTTGGAACTGCCCGTGGTATCCCTCAGGTAAATATGGTAAATTTCGTCCCCGTTACCGTCCATGCGAAAAAGAATCCGTTCGTCCTCCGGAAAATAGGATATCCCGAACACCGATGAACTGTCCGATTCGGTCATCGGCATCAGTTCCCCACCGGAGGCATCGACCGTATACATATTATAGATGCCCGACCGGTTGCTGGATACTAACAATTTGGAGTTGTCCAGGGAAAAGCTCCCGCCACCAATGTCCTCATTGTCCATCATCTGCTCGATGGTATAGGTCTTCATCGTCTCCGCGATGCTGGGTTCGGATTTTTTTTCTTCGGCGCAGGCCCAGACTAGGGCGATGGCCAAAAGTGTTGTCAATTTTTTCATGGGTTCTGGTTTTTATAGGATGTTAGTGTCGTTCAACTTTAAATTCTTTCTAAATAGGCATGAAGTTTCGACCGCAACTACTCCATGCTAAAGGCCCCGATTTCGTTGAAGGGCGATATATCGATTTTTTCTATGTCCTCACGATAGGCTTTCCATTGGTCGTCAAAAAAGGCGTTCGTTTTTTGAAGTGCGGATTTCAGGTCGGTTTCAGCGAAGCGAATCAGTTTTTTCTCGGTCTCGGTAATGCCGTTCTGGCGGCTCTGCACATACCCGCTGGCAACACCGATACGCTGCATCACCGTAATTTCGGGATTTCGGGTAATGCCCTGCCGTTTATCATCCTTGCCGAGATACAGCGCGACGACGGAATCGATTTGCTTTACGATGTCCTCGGATGCCTCAATCTGCTCTTTGTACTTTTTCTTGTTTAAATCCTTGAGGTCTTTTTGATACTTTTCGGCGACATTCCTGCTTTCGACCAACTGCTCTACCGCGTCGGCGGCGGTTTGGGTCATGTCTTCCAATCGCTTGGCGGTATCGTAGACTTCATCAGCGGACTCGGGCGAGACCTCCAAACGGGGGTCGGATTTTACTTCGACTACTGTTTCTTCCGATTGTTCACCGTAGCTCATTTTTACCCTGTACTCGCCAGGCTTCACCGAAATGCCGCCCGGTTCGGTCTTGTCCTTGTCGATTTTTCGTTTGGGATAGTCCGCTCCCTTTTCGTCCATCTCCCAGTAGATTCGATGGAAACCCGCTTTTTCGGGTGTCTTATATTTCAAGGTGCGTACCAGCCGCTCGCCATCGAAAAAATCGAACTGGATGGAGTCTTTTTTCTGCACGCCCGTAAGCTCGGGCTCGTTATCGCGAGTCAAAGTGTCGCCGGACATCTTTGACGCGGCGATTTGTTCATCCTTGTCGGAATCTAAATTACCAGTCACGTTCGTGCTTTCGCCCTCCCTTTGACGTGTCCTCCGTTTTTTTCCTTCGGATGGTTTTTTCACTTCGGCCATCTCTTTGGTTGTTTCCGTATCGGAATCGCCGATGGAATCTTTCACCTTTTTACCTTCCTTAATATAATAGGTAATCATCGCGCCTTCTTTGCGGTTCTCGCCGTTGTACAGCGCATCGCCCCCGAACCGGCTTCCGGTGGGTTGCTGATAGGCGGCTTGATAGGCGATTGGGGGATTAAAAAGGGCAACGTCTTTCTCTAGGATGGATGGGTCACCGGCCACGGCGCGAAGGGGACGGATATCATCAAGCACCCAAGCGGCACGCCCGAAAGTTCCGATAACGAGATCTTGCTCCCTAGGATGGATGACTAAATCTTTGGTGGATACGGTGGGATAACCTTCCGTCCATTTTTGCCAATCCCCTCCAGCATTGAAGGACATGTAAAGTCCGTCGTCGGTACCTAAGAACATTAAATCGGGATTCTCCGCGTCCTCGATAATGGATAGCGTATAGCTCTCCGTATCTTCCTCATCGACGATACGGTTCCATGTTTTGCCGTAGTCTCTGGTGCGGTAGGCGTAAGGCGTGTAGTTATACCGCCGGTAATCGTTGGCGATCAGCAGGGCCTCGCCCTTATTTTTGTGGGATGCCTTGATCTGGGCAATCCAACTGCCCTTGGGCAAATCGGGAATGTTGGCGGAAACCTCGATCCAATCTCCACCGCCATTGGTGGAGTAGTGCACCCGGCCGTCGTCGCTACCGGCCCAGAGCATGTCCTTTTCTACCGGCGAGGGTTCGATGACCAAAAGGGTGGTATGGTTCTCCGCTCCGGTGGCATCCATAGTGAGGCCGCCGCTTTCGTCCTGTTTTTGTTTGGCCGGGTCGTCGGTGGTCAGGTCCGGGGAGATGACCTCCCAGGTCTGGCCCTTATCGGTGCTTTTGTGGACGAACTGGCTTCCGAAATAGACGGTGGAATTATCGAACGGGTCTTGGGCAATCGCCGCGTTCCAGTTAAAGCGCAGTTTGGTGGAATCGTTCGGTGGGGTAGGGCGTACGATATAATTGTTGCCCGTTTTCCAGTCGTAGCGCGAAACGTAGCCCTGTTGGCTCATGGCGTATCCGAACTGGGAATCGTCCTTATCGGGAACTACATCGAATCCATCCCCAAAAGCGATTTCCTGCCAGTAGCTGTTGCGGATTCCCTGGTCCCGCCACACATAGGCCGGCCCGCGCCAAGAACCGTTGTCCTGCATCCCACCGTATACATTATAAGGATATTCGTTGTCGACGTTGATATGGTAGAACTGCGCCACGGGAAGGTTGCCGATAAACCGCCAGGACTTTCCGCCGTCCTTGGTAATATTGAGTCCCCCGTCGTTGCCGTCGAGCATAAACTGGCCGTTTTCGGGATGTATCCACCAGGCATGATGGTCAGGGTGCACGCCGTTGTTTGCCCGATAGGCGGGCATAAGCTGTGTGAAGTTCTTTCCTCCATCCTCGGAAACATTGACATAGGTAAAGACGGAATACACCCGATTTTCGTTCTGCGGGTCTACGTAGATTTCGGAGTAATAAAAGGGCCGGTTTCCAATGTCATCCTTATCGTTGATTCTTTTCCATTTGAAACCGCCATCCTCGGATTTATAAAGGGCATTCTTTTTGGATTCTACCAGTGCATAAACAATGTTCGGCTTTCCGGGAGCGATGGCGACGCCGATTCGGCCCAGATTACCTTTGGGAAGTCCGTCTTCGTCAGTAATTTCCTTCCAGTTTTTTCCACCGTCGTGGGTCATATAGAGTCCACTGCCTTCCCCGCCGGATTCGAAGAACCACGGGTACCGGCGGTGTTCCCACATCGCGGCGAACAGCTTATTGGGATTGGTCGGGTCCATAATCAAATCGGCCGCCCCGGTCTTTTCGTTAACGAATAGGATTTTATTCCAAGTCTCCCCGCCATCTGTTGTCTTGTAGACCCCTCGTTCGGGATGTTCTCCCCACGGCGATCCAATCGCGCCTACATAAACGGTATTCGGGTCGGTCGGATCAATTTTTATCCTATGGATGTGCCGGGTCTTTTCGAGTCCCATCGAAATCCAATTTTTACCTCCATCCAAAGACTTAAAAATCCCATATCCCCCGTTGAGACTGTTCCTGGGATTACCCTCGCCCGTACCCGCCCAAATAACGGAGGGATTGCTTTGTTGGATGGCCACAGCGCCTACCGAGGCAGTCACTTCCTTGTCAAAAATAGGCTCCCATGTAATTCCCCCGGAAGTGGATTTCCAAAGTCCCCCTGAGGCCGTTCCGACGAACATAACATCCGGATCGGAATGTACCACGTCAATGGCCGTCACCCGACCGCTCATGCCACCGGGGCCGATATTGCGGGGTTTTAAATCCTGTACCAAATCCATGGTAAAATCCTGCGCATCCAACGGGAGAAACGCCAGTAGCAGTAGTAGGGGCAGTATATTCTTAATCATTCGAGCGTAGTTTACAATTTGGCGTTAAATATAACGAAACGGATCAGAACAAATAAAAAAAGCCCGACCCGGCAAATTACCAGATCGGGCTCGGACTAACTCAAATAAACCAACTCAAACTAACTCAAACAAATCCGTTAAAATTTAAAATTCAGCTTACTGAAAATTCTAGTGCCGTCGATACCGAATTGGGTGGTCTGCCACGGGTATTTGAACCTGCCGACAAAATCAAGGTTTCGGTCGTTGGGCACGCCACCGTTGTCACTGTAGGCATCGGCAAAGGTGTCGGGATAAACGTTGAACAGATTGTTCGCACCCAAAGTGAACGTAATCTTTTCGGTAAAATCATAGCTGAAACTTAGGTCGGTAATCCATTTTCCACCATAGGTAGCATCATCTGCCGGATCGCTGGGATGGCGATAGGTCACCTCACCGTAATTTAGGAACGACAGGTTGGTGCTGAATTTATTGATGCCGTAGTTGATAGAAGCGACGATTTTTTGTCTCGGGCGCCAAGTTTCTACCCTAGAGATATCCTCACGGGAGAAAATCGCATCCCCTAGGTTGTTCTGTTCGATAAAAGCGGGAAAATTTGTGCCCTGTACCTCCGTCTTGTTGAAGTTGGCCGCAACACTTCCGCCCAACAATCCGTTGCCCAGCGCTATTCTATCGAAATTGAATACGATATCGATGCCTTGGGTACGGGTATCGATGGCATTCAGGAAGAATCCGGCCGCACCGACGTTCACGCTCTCCAGGGTTTGATCGATGGGACTTTCAGGGTCTCCGGTCGGAGTGACCTGTCCGGACAAAACGATACGGTCATCAACATCGATTTGGTAGACATCGGCTGTGATTCCTACGTTCTTGCTGATGCGCCAAGTAATACCTCCACCTATATTAAAGGAGGTCTCGGCGTCAAGTTCGGGAATGCCTAAGGCCCGCAAAGCCGGGTCGGCATTGTTGAGAATCCCGTTATCCTGCACCCCATCTTCGGTAAGGGTGGTGGTCAGGGCGGTGTAGAAAATCTGGTGTAACGAAGGAGCCCTGAAACCGCTGCTCAAAGAGGCCCTGAACGTCAGTTTGTCTTCGGCTACCTTGAGTCGACTGTTTATCTTCCAACTCAGGTTCGAACCGAAATCGCTATAGTTTTCGTAGCGTAGTGCTCCGCCTACTAGAAAGCTTTCCGAGATATCGGCGGTGAGATCGGTGTAGAGACCCAGATTGCTTCGATAGTCGTTGGAAGCATTTTCGGGACTGAAACCGCCGAAAGATTCCGATCCCGTTCTGTCGGTCGGGTCGTCGGGGGTTCCATCGCCGTAGGAGGCAAACTCTCCCTCTTCGGTCACAAAACGTTCCGTTCTGTGCTCGGCCCCGAAAGCCAAGGTGAAGGCGTCGATACCGATATCCTCGAAGGTTCTGACCACATCCAGATTATTCACCACATGGCTGAACTGGTGGGCGCCGTTGTAAAAATCGGAGGGACTGCTGCCCCCAAAGGACTGGTTGAAGGAATTGTTGATGTAATAATCGATTCGGTTCTTACCTAAAGTGGAGCTCAGGTCGAAATTCCATTCGTTATAGGTGGTTCTCAACCCTAACGCGAAGGTATGATCACCGATTTGTGGCGCCATCTCGGCCAAAAAGAAGTCCGCACCGGGATAAATCTGTTCGAAACCGGGCACCCAGTAGGGCACACGGGCAAACTGCGGTGCCGAGCCGGCCCGGTTGGCCAAGGTGCCGAAAGTGTAGATTTCGGTCTCGCTTTCCTCATCAAGGGTGAAACCCGCGTTGTACGAAAAGTTGGTAATGGTCATGTCGGGAAGTCCCACCACAAAACCGGCACTAGGGTTACGGTCCAAGAATGCGGTCAGGTCGGCCGTGTTAAAATCGCTATCGTCGGTAACGCCCCAGTAGGCCGCCTCGTCGGCTACGCTGGTTACGGTACCTGCCCGTTGCGAGCGCGATTGATCGAAATAATTAAACGTGAAGTTGGCGTAGCCCCGGTCGACAATATTAACCCCGAAACCGGCCTCTACTTGATATTGTTCGCCATCGCCTTCGGTGGTGGTGCTGAAACTGGTATTGATGAACGGGTCCGATTGTTCCTTCATTACCAGGTTAATAACTCCCGCGACCGCATCGGAACCATATTGGGCTGCGGCACCGTCACGTAATACCTCGACTCGCTCCAAAGCGGCCGAAGGTACCGACTTCATATCGACGCCGACCTCGCCACGACCGGGAGTGACGTAACTATATACTAGGGCACTGGCGTTCTTTCGTTTTCCGTTGACCAGTACCAAAGTCCTACTCGGGAAAAGTCCTCTTAAATCAGCAGGACTAAAATGGGCGGCGGCATCGGAAATGGGTTGTTGGGTGGAGTTATAAGAAGGTACTTTGAACATCAACTGCTGATCAAGCACGCCCTTGCCGGTGGTTTCAAGTTCCGCAAGTTGCAGGTTGTCTACGGGTACGGGGGAATCGAAGGAAGTTCTAGGTTTGCCGCGGCTTCCCACTACCACTACGTCATCCAACTGTGCGGCGGCTTCCTCCAAAGATACGTTGACGGTATCCTTTCCTGTAATGTCTACTTCCTTCGTTCGATAGCCGATATAGGATATTTCCAGTATCGTTTCGCCATCGGGAACGTTCAGAGTGAAGTTTCCGTCGAAATCCGCTTGTGCGCCGACGGTAGTCCCTTTGACAACGACATTGGCACCGGCTAGGGGACTCCCGTTCTGGTCGGTGACCGTACCGGTAATCTCAGTATCTTGTTCGGCATCGTCCGCGAAGGCATCCGACTTGGCCGTAAGCACAATCTGGTTCTCGTTGATTTCGAATTCAAAATCGGCCAGTTCGCCAAGTTTGAGCAGCACTCTTTTGATGGTTTCCTGCTTGACGCGGAAGGTCACCGGTCTGTCATCGTCGATTTCGTTGACATTATAAAAAAAGCGGTAATCGGTTTGGGCCTTGATCTCGTTCAAAACGGTCCGTAAGGGAACTTCCTTATAGTCCAGATCGATTTTCTTCTGCGAGAAAACGGTGTTGGCCGATAATTGTAGCATCATAGAAAAGAAGAACACGATACTAAGTTTCATTTTCAGGTCGTTGTTTTTACGACGGTTTCTTTGCGGAAGGCCGCCACTCGAGTAACAATTTTTCATAATTTTGAATGTTAGAATTAGGGTATTAGCGTTCGTTTTCAATATTCTGGTTCTGCGTGGGGGAAATGTTGGCGCATTTCCCTTTTTTTATTTCATAATCGTAATTTTATTCTGTTCGACTTTATAGGTAAATGGGGTGCTTAAGGCAATGGTGTTCAAAATGGCTTCGATATCTTCATTGTTGAATTCCCCCTGATAGATTTCGTTGTTAAGGTGCGGCACTTTGTTGATGAACATAACATTGTGCGAGCGCTCCAATTTTTTCATTATTTCGGGGAAGGTCAGGTCATTGATGATGAGCCTATCATGCATCCAGGCGGTGTACAGATGAGTATCTACTTTTTGCTTGCCGAGGTTTTGTGTGGCTTTGCTAAACCTGGCCTGATAGCTCGGGTCGAGCTGTAAACTATTTTCAGGCGTTTCGGTTTGGTAGACATTGACCGCCCCTTCGACCAAGGTGGTGGCAATCGCATCATCGGAGCTATAGGCCGATAGGTTGAACCGGGTGCCCAACACCTCGATGTTGATGTTTTGGGCGTTGACGATAAATGGTTTTTCGATATTTTTGGCCACATCGAAATAGGCCTCGCCCTCTAGAAAGACCTTCCTTGATTTTGAGGATGCGGCAAAGTGCTGTGGAAAGCGCAGTTTCGAGCCAGAGTTTAACCAGACCCAAGTGCCATCGGACAATTGTATCTTGAATTTCTGTCCGTTGGGAATGAATATTTCGTTGTAGCGGATGGGGGCGTTTTCTGCTTCCCCGTCAGATCCGAAGGTCAATCGGTCCCTATCTTTGTTGGCAATCACATTGCCTTGTGCATCCTGCACGGTTCCGTCGCTCTCCGAATCGATTTCGTGGGTCGATCCGTCCTGTAATTTGAGTAGGATGCCTTCTTTTTCGGGAGCTGATGTCACCGTGGGATTGTTTTTAAGGATGTTGTTTTGGGAATCAAAAAATCCATCCGTAATTGTATCCTTCATCAAAAAACCCAGTGCGAGAAGAACAGCGATGACGGCCGCATATTTGAGGACGGTAATCGGTCGGGGGAAGGTGCCTAGCTTGAAAGTGGTGCCCGGGATGTTGGTCTTGGACTTCCGTTTTTCGATGGTGTCGGAAAATGTTCGGAAGGCCTTTTCCGCATCGAAATCCATTTGCGATGTCCGATGGTGCTCACGGATACGCTGTTCGAAAAGAATCCTGTTTTTCTTTTGGGACAGTACCCATCCCTCTAACTCTTTCCTTTCTTCTTTGGTGAGGTTGCCCTCGAGAAACTTTTCTATTAGAATCGATTTTTCCATCATGGTTTTGTGGTTCGGGACTTCCCGCTACCTATAGGATGCATTTTTTTCAAAAAACCCCTACGTTCGGTAATTTTTATTAGCTTTGAGAGGTAATTCGGTACGAATGAACGAGGAAGAATTGTTAAAGGGGCTACAAAAAGGCAATCCTTCCGCCTATAACGAACTGTTCGGCGAATACTACGTCTGGCTTTGCAACTACATTTTCAAACTATGTAACGATCGCGGGCTTTCCGAGGATATTGTTCAAGAGACCATCATCGGTATTTGGGAAAAAAGAAAAAGGATTTCCATTCGCCATTCACTAAAAAACTATCTCTTTCGATCCTGCCACAACCATTTTCTGCAACATCTGAGAAAAAAGAAGATCCAGTTCGATTTTTTGGACCAGATTCGTTGGGAAGTACTTTCGGAAGTCCATATCGAGCCGGAAAATCGCCCGGAGGCGAAACTCGAAAAATTGTATCGGTTGATCGACCAACTACCGCCCCGCTGTCGGGAAGTTTTTGTGAAGAACAAGTTGGAAAAAAGAAAATATCGGGAAATCGCCGTCGACATGAATATTTCCATCAAGACCGTGGAAAATCAGATGTCGAAGGCCCTGCATTTTTTACGGGAGAACGCCACCGGATTTTTGATGTGAAAGTTGTAACATCTAAAATCTCAAAGACCCCTGTTTTGATAATTCCAGCTCCTAATCAAGATTTAGGTGCTTCCGATAGTTCAATTCATAACTGATTTTGTTCGGCAATTTTGGCCAAACGCTGATCGATTTCGTTCTTGGGAAGCCATTTCCCCTGAACCATAACTCCCAAAAGTTGTCCGAAGGCGTCCAAACTTTCTAAGGGATTTGCTTCAAGTAAAATCAAGTCGGCCGCCAAGCCCTCCTCAACTTCCCCAAAAATGTCTTCCATATCGAAATAGATAGCGGGATTGATAGTTCCCGATCGGATGATTTCAAGATTGGACATCCCGGCATCCGCCATATCCCTCATTTCCTTTTGGATGGAAAATCCGGGTACGTTGAACAATTGCGGGGCGTCCGAACCGAGTAACATTCCGTGTCCGTTTTCACTAAGGGATTTGATCAATTGCTTGCGGATGCTGTCGAACTTTTGCCATTGCTGCTCGTCAAACCCGCTGTCCTCACCTGTCGATTCCTGTTTACGTCGTTTCCAATCCTCAAGGGTAGCGGAAGGCATGTATTTCATTTCTGGAAGCCTCAACATCTCATCGACTTCGGTGGGGGCGAACCACTTGGTGAACAGGCTTTGGGTGGGAACGATCCACACCTCGTTTTCCGCGGCCAGTTGTACCAATTCGTCAATCTTGGTAGTATCTGCCAAAGGCGAAAAGTTGTACCCGAAAAATCCGTTTTCGGTAGGATCGACGTTTTCGGATTCCGGCACCAAGCCCTCTAAAAACCCATCCACATGATCGATGGAAGCATACCGGCTTTCGAGTGCACGGCGGATGCCCACGTCGACCGGAACATGGCCCGCAAAACGGATTCCAACGGAATCGGCAGTCTTTACGAGTTGGTCAAAAACCTCCAACTGTATGCCCGGATGGATTTTCAAGAAATCGTATCCTTCCTTTTGATACGCGGCCACTTTGTCCGCGGCCTCTTCGGGGGTCTTGACCGTGTTGCCATTGAGGGAAGGGCTGGAAGTAAATATACGCGGACCCATAATTTCCCCGATTGCGACCTGATTCCGAAGCTGCAAATGTTCAGGATGCCCCAACATGCCCCGAATCGTGGTGATACCGTTGGAGAGATAAAGAAAAAGTACGTCCTCGACCCGTTCCTGTGAGGTCGGTGGCTGTGGAATATGGGCATGCATCTCGGCCAGGCCGGGCATCAGGAATTTTCCCTCCGCATCGATGCGGTTGGCATACGCATCAGGATTTTCGATTGTCTCCGACACCGATTTGATCTTTCCCGAATCGACCACCACCTGTCGGTTTTCTAGAATCTCTCCCGAACGGACGTCAACGATATTCGTGTTGGCGATGAGGGTCGCAGTATCGCTTATCTGATCCTGACCCTGATGGCAAGCGGTCAGGGAAAAAGCAACAAGTAGAAACAGTAATTTTTTCATATCGGCAGTATAACGACCGTTTAAAGATAGGCTATTACCCCCGTTCTTCCTACCTTTCCATCCTATGAAAAACACCACGGCCACATGGTATTATTTAGTGCTCTTGATTTTGGCCGGGGAAGCGGTGTTTATTCTCCCCTTCGTTTTACCCCGTATTTTCAGGCCTACGGTACTCGATGTTTTCGGCGTCGACAACACCGAATTGGGACTCTGTTTTTCGGTCTACGGGGTGGTAGCCTTGGTTTCCTATCTCTTCGGCGGCCCCTTGGCGGATAAATATCCTCCCCGTAAATTGATGGCCTTGGCCCTGTGGATGACCGCCGCAGGGGGACTCGTCTTTGCCGTGTATCCTAGTTTTACAGTGCTACAGATTTTGTATGGTTACTGGGGATTCACTACCATTTTTCTCTTCTGGGCACCGATGATCAAAGCCACCCGGGTCTGGGGCGGAAGCACCTCGCAAGGAAAGGCCTTCGGACTTTTGGATGGTGGGCGTGGACTCACCGGATTTCTGTTCGGACTGCTGGGAGTGGTCATTTTTTCCCTGTTCGTGTCCGAGAATATCGATGCCGCCTCGCTCGCCGATAGAAAAGATGCCTTTACCTACGTAATCTACTGTTCCAGTTTGATTATTTCAATTATCGGGCTGTTGGTCTGGTTCTTCATGAAATCCGAAGTGGACGAAACGGAAATCCAGTTACAGAAAATCTCGGTCGGGCAGATTGCTACGGTGTTGAAACTACCTTCCGTCTGGCTGCTGATGGGCATCATTCTCTGTGCCTACGTAGGCTATAAGATTACGGATGTACTGTCGCTCTACGCCCGCGAGGTGATGGAATACGATGAGGTGAAATCCGCCCAAGTCGGCACTTTCCTTCAGTTTTTAAGACCTACTACGGGAATTTTGGTCGGCCTGATCGTAGACCGCTTCAAGATTACCCTATGGCTTTTCTTTAGCTTTGTAGCTTCGGTAATAGGCGGGCTGCTATTCGCTTCGGGATATATCGCACCCTCGACCACCGCCCTGTTTTTCCTCTCCGTCATCATCATCGCCATCGGTGTCTATGCGGCTCGGGCCCTATATTTCGCAGTAATGCAGAAAGGAAATATCCCCTTGGCACTCACCGGCACCGCAGTCGGTATGGTCTCCCTGATCGGATATACCCCGGATATCTTTGCGGGCCCCGCCTACGGCTACCTTCTGGATTCCAACCCCGGCGAACCCGGCCATCAAAACGTTTTTTGGATGTTGACGGGGTTTGCGCTGGTAGGTGGAGTGCTCTCGATGATTTACCATAGGTTATATCGTTGAATTTGAGTGGGTATACATCGTTGAGATGTTCTTCGATGCGCACTCTGTCGAATGGTAAGTAACGTGTCCCATAAAAGGTTACTTATCGAAACTTCTAAAAAAGCCCAAGAATGGGACTCCCTGGCAAAAGAAAAGAGGATTTGCATAACAGCACTGGAAAACGGCCGGTTTGTGGGATAGGCGGTACAACTATAGACATCGTCATAGCCAGAAAAGTTCTTGTTTTTTGGTATTTTTAAATATGCATAAAAATTTTGACCGATACCTAAAGGATAATGGGGATTGACCGAAGCTCAGGTCGAACAACTTGCAGTAGCCATCAGGACCAAACAGGTCAAAAAGGGCGAATATCTTTTAAGGGAGGGGGAGATTTGCACATTGTCCTTTTTTGTGGAACGGGGGCTATTGCGTTTTTATGGCCTGAACGAGGACGGTAAGGAAAATATACTGCAATTCGCTTCGGAGAACTGGCTGGTAACCGACCGGGGGTATCGGCTCCTTCATTGCCAAAGATATATTGGATTACGCCGAAGAAAACAACCTTAGGGTAAAACCTTATTGCCCCTTTATCAAGGCCTATATCGATAGGCATCTGGAGTATCGGTCCAATTCGATGTTCCACAAAAAGGGTTTATCGTAAAGGATCATTGAAAAAAGTTAAATATAAAAAGCGGAAAGGCCGATTTTCAGTTCCCGGCCCATTACAATACTGTCCTGCTCTTGATAGAAGGCGGTATCACGGTCAACGGAAAGGAAAATGCACCGACGGACCATCTGGTGCTCATGGCCAATGATGGGGAAAAATTCGAGATCGAGGCAACGGACGATGCCGTTGTCCTGGTTTTGAGTGGGGAGCCCATCAACGAGCCCATAGCTGCCCAAGGTCCTTTCGTGATGAATACAAGGGAAGAACTGAAGGAGGCTTTCAACGATTTCAATATCAGTAAATTCGGGTATCTGGAAGATTGAACCAGCAAAATAATCAGTAATTTAATGGCAAAGATGGAACAATGGAAAATACACTCCGATTACCGTCCCTTGGCTACCAAGGTAACGAGCAAAAAAAATTGACCCTGCCCCTAGTTTTACAGATTATGGGGAAGATACGTTTGAAAATGTCGTCCCGAAAAAACCACTGGTGGTACGTCACCGAATACGTCGATACCAGGGGAC